>JAZSGQ010000066.1:0-23948 GCA_045532805.1 Eubacteriales bacterium | reverse complement strand
TATACTTGGTGTCCACCTTCATCTCGCGCAAGAGGTCTGCCACAAAGCGCTCGCTCTCGCGGGAGGCAGTACCGTTGCCGATAGCGATCACGTCCACGGCGTGCTTGAGGATCAGGCGCTTCATAATGAATTTGGCCTCCTCCACGCGGCGTGCACCCTGCGTGGGATAGACAACGGCGGTGTCGAGCACCTTGCCCGTCTTATCCACCACGGCAAGTTTGCAACCGTGTGCGTAACCGGGATCAAAGCCAAGCACGGTCTTGTTCTTCAAGGGTGCTTGCATCAAAAGGTTGCGCAGATTCTCAGAGAACAGCACGATCGCGCCGCGCGACGCCATATCGAACAGATCGCTTCGGATCTCGCGCTCCACTGAAGGAGCGATCAGGCGGTCGTAACTGTCCGCGATAGCGGCGGTGACGTACTCCTTGGCGGGGCTCTCCCCTGCCTTGACCACGGCCGCATAAAGGTGATTGAGAATGATCTCCTTGTCGATCGTCACGGCAACCTTGAGGAACTCCTCTTTCTCACCGCGATTGATGGCAAGCACACGGTGACCCGGCACCTTGTGGACGGGCTCATTGTATTCATAGTACTGCGCGTAGACCGAATCCTCCTCCTTGGCCTGCTTGGAGGTAAGGAAGCCGTGGCGGACGGTGAGCGAGCGGATCGCCTTGCGGTACTCCGCGTTATCCGACACGTCCTCGGCGATGATGTCCATCGCACCCGCGAGTGCCGCCTCGGCATTCGCCACGCCCTTTTCCTCGTCCACGAAGGTGGCGGCAAGGGTCATAAGGTCGGGATCGTAGTGTTTTTCCTGTGCGATCAGCGCCTCGGCAAGGGGCGCGAGTCCGCGCTCTCGCGCCACCGATGCGCGCGTCTTGCGGTGGGGACGGAAGGGTCGGTAGATATCGTCCACCTCGGTGATGGTCTTTGCCGCGGCGATGGCCGCCTCAATCTCGGGCGTGAGTTTTTCCTGCTCGGCAATGAGTTTGGTGACCTCCGCCTTGCGCGCCTCGATGTTGCGCAGATAACGCAATCTCTCCTCCAGTTTGCGCAATACGGTGTCGTCAAGCCCGCCCGTGACCTCTTTGCGGTAACGGGAGATAAAGGGAATGGTGTTTCCCTCGTCGATCAGGGCTACGGTCTTTTCTACCTGGTCGGCCGTAAGCGAAAGCTCTGCGGCCAGCGTTTTCATCATATCCATGTGTTTATCCCTTTCGGTTAGTATCAACTTATCCGTTTCCTGCGGCAATGAGTGCCGCCTCTTCCTCGGGCGCAAGTTCCCGCCACTCACCCCGTGCAAGATCCTCGGGCAGTGTCAGCGGCCCGAAACTGATGCGTTCCAGATACGTGATCTGGTTGTGCAACGCCTCCAGCATACGCTTGATCTGGTGATATTTGCCCTCCACCAGTGTGATGATGCCCGACTTGCCGTCCTCGTGCAACAAGATATCGGCCGGCTTTGTCTCGTAGCCGTCCTCCAACACCAGTCCCTCTCGGAAGCGCTCGCACTCCTCTTTTGTCAGCGGGAACTTGCAACGAAACGCATAGCACTTGGTCACGTGCCGACGGGGCGAGAGCAAACGGTGCGAAAGATCGCCGTCGTTGGTGAGCAACATCAGGCCCAGGGTATGCTTGTCCAGTCTGCCGCAGGGGAAGAGCCCCAGAGCCGTATACACGGGCGGCAAGAGTTCGAGCACCGTGGGGTCGCGCCCGTCCTCGGTGGCGCTCACGTAGCCGTCGGGCTTGTTGAGCAACACGTAGCGGTAGGGCTTGTAGATCACGCGCTCGCCGTTGTAAGTGACAACGTCCCTTGCGGGATCCACCGTGGCGTCGGCGCGGCGCACGGGAACACCGTTGACGGTGATGCGCCCTGCACGGGCGGCTTTCCCCGCCTCACTGCGCGTGGCGGTGGCCGTCACGCTGAGGAATTTATCCAATCTCATCGGCACACCTCCTACAGACAAATCACTCTTATCATTTTACCATATTTTACGGAAAAAGTAAAGCCCGTGGTAGGATTTTCTCTCGATTTTATCCTTTCCTTCCAAAAAGCCATATTTCTATTGATTTCGCCTTTTTCCTATGCTATAATCACAGTGAAAACAAGAAAGGCGGTAACAATATGGACTTTTCCTTTGACTGTCATCAGGATCCGCGCAAGTTGCACGTGGGTTGTGAGCCCCCCCGCGCCTATTTCATTCCCTATGAATCCGACGAGACGGCAAGACGCGAAAACCGCGGCGGCAGTGCGTTTTTCACCTCGCTTTGCGGCGACTGGGATTTCCGCTACTACCCCTCGCTTGCCCTGCTGGAGGATTTCACAAGACAGGAGTTTTCGCGCGCAGATATGGACAAGATGCCCGTGCCGCGCTCCTGGCAAACGGTGCTCGGGCGCGGATATGACGCGCCCAACTATACCAACGTGCGCTACCCCTTCCCCTTCGATCCCCCCTTCGTGCCTGACGACAACCCCTGCGGGTTATATATGCGCGATTTTTACATCGCACAAAGCACGTTGCGCACCAAGCGCATCTACCTCAACTTTGAGGGCGTGGATTCCTGCTTCTATCTCTTTGTGAACAACCGCTTCGCGGCTTACAGTCAGGTGAGCCACATGACAAGCGAGATCGACATCACCGATTACCTGTACGCGGGCGACAACACGCTGGCCGTGGTGGTGCTCAAGTGGTGCGACGGCTCCTATCTTGAGGATCAGGACAAGTTCCGTCTCTCGGGCATTTTCCGCGAGGTCTATCTGCTCGCGCGCGACCCCGTGCACGTCACGGACGTAGACGTGCGCACCTACTTAAACGATGACTTCAGCGCGGCGCGTGCCGAGGTTGCGCTCAAGGCAAACGGCGACACCGCACTCACCTACCGTCTGGAATCCCCCGACGGCCGCACGGTGGGCGAGGGCGTCTGCCACGTGAATGGCGAGGAGAATTTCTCCCTCTCGGTCAAGACCCCCGCGCTCTGGAGCGATGAGGTGCCCAACCTCTACCGCCTGTATCTGTGCGCAGGCGAGGAGCACATTTGCCTCTTTGTGGGCTTCCGCGACGTGCGCATCGTGAACCGCGTGGTGCTTATCAACGGCAAGAAAGTAAAGGCGCGCGGCGCCAACCGCCACGACAGCCACCCCTACCTCGGCTATGCCACGCCGATGGATCACATGGTGGCGGATCTCATGCTGCTCAAGCGGCACAACGTCAACATGATCCGCTCCAGCCATTATCCCAACGATCCCCGTTTTCTCACGCTTTGCGACCGATACGGCTTCTATCTTGTTGACGAGACCGACTACGAGACGCACGGCGCACAGAAGATCGGCAACTGGGATTACTTCACCGACAGTCCCGAATGGCACGATGCCTATCTTGACCGCGTAGAGCGTATGTACGAGCGCGACAAGAATCACCCCTCGGTCATTCTGTGGTCGCTTGGCAACGAGTCGGGCGTGGGACAGAATCAAGTGGACGGCGCCGCGTATCTGCGTGCGCGCGATCCGCGCAACCTTGTGCACTGCGAGGACATCAGCCGCCGTCAGGCGCAGGGCTGTGCACACCTGCATATTGCCCCCGTCACGGCCATTGAGGACTTCAACTCTCCCGTGGTATCAGTGGATAGCCGTATGTACACCTCGATGGACGATATCGAGCGTCTTTACAACCGACGCGGCCTTGTCAATCCCTTCTTCCTTTGCGAATACAGTCACGCAATGGGCAACGGCCCCGGCGACCTGGCACTGTACTGGGAGAAGATCTACAAGTACGATTGGTTCTTCGGCGGCTGTGTCTGGGAAATGCTGGATCACTCGGTCGCCACGGGTGAGCATATTTACGACGATTCCCATTTCGTATACGGCGGTGACTTTGGTGACACGCCGCACGATTCCAACTTCTGCGTAGACGGCCTGGTCTCCCCCAATCGCGAGCCCCACACGGGTATGCGCGAGTACAAGGAGGTCATCAAGCCCATTCGCCTTTCCTATGACAACGGCAAATTGAAGGTGACCAACCTGCGTTGCTTCACCGATCTTTCGGACGTGGATCTGCGCTGGACGCTCTCGCGCAACGGCAAGACCGTAGCCGAGGGACGCATCACGGCACCCCGCGTGGCCGCAGGCAAATCCCGCACCTTTACCCTGCCCCACTTCAATGCCGCGCTCACGGGCGGCTGGTGCGACCTCACGGTGAGCATTCGCCAGAATCGCTCCACGGCTTGGGCCGAAGCGGGCTTTGAGATCGGCTTTGAGCAATTCAAACTCGCCGAAAAAACGGCGGCTCTGCCCCTCGGTACTGATATCCCCGCGGACACCATCTTCACGGTGAACACAGAGCGGGATCGCTTTATCGTGAGAGCCGCGCAGACATTCTACACCATAGATCGCGTGCACGGCGCACTCGTTTCCATCAAGGATCACGGCACAGAACTTCTGGCCTCGCCCATACTGCCGACCATCTGGCGCGCGCCCACCGACAACGATCGCAAGGTCAAGCGCGACTGGACCACGGATGGCATAGACGTGACAACAAGCCGTTGCTATGCGTGCGAGATTGAGGAGCAAACGGCGCAATATGTCCGCATACGGGTCGAGTTTTCGATGGGTGCCGCGGCACATCTGCCCTTCCTTCGTGGCACACTCTACTACACCGTTTACGCACGTGGCGGTGTGAAACTGGACTTTGACGTTCAGCGCCGAGACCTCGCCACCACTGAGTTCAACGTCCACAATTCCCTGCCGCGCTTCGGCGTGGAATTCAAGATGCCCGAAGGGTTTGAGCGTCTGCGCTTCTTCGGACGCGGCCCGGGTGCCGCCTACTGCGACCTTGGCGCCTCCGCGCGTCAGGGCGAGTTTGAGACCACCGTCACCAAGCATTTTGAGCACTACGTGCGTCCCCAGGAGAACATGGCACACGCCGACACCAAGTGGATGTTCGTATCGAATTTCGAGGGTCACGGACTTGTGGCACTGATGACGGACAACGATTTCAGTTTCAACTGCTCGCACTACACCGCAAAGCAACTGACCGAAACAGCACACGATTTTGAACTTGTGCCGCTTGCCGAGACCGTGGTCAATATCGACTACCGTCAGACGGGTATCGGTTCGAACTCCTGCGGTCCCACGCTCCGCCGTCCGTTCGCTTTCGACGAGCGTGCCTTCCGTTTTTCCTTCCGTCTGCTCCCCGCTTTCGTGAACGATATCCGTCCCTTTGACGAGGCGTGCAGACAGTAACGAAACCCGACGAAAACCCAACGAAAAAGGGGAAGAATGCCGGCATTCTTCCCCTTTTTCTTGTAGTAGAATAAAGTTATAATAAAACAAAATGATTTTTGTGACACGTGAGCACTCCCTCGCGGCGCAATTTGCTGAGTTCTGCCGACAGTCCGCTCCTGTCCACCCCGAGATAGTCGGCCAGTGCCTGCCTGTCAAACGGAATATCAAAGTGCTCGCTTCCCGCGCGCTTTGCCTGCATCATCAGGTACGCCATCAGTTTTTCGCGCGTCGTGCGCTTGGAGGTGATCTCAATGCGCTGATGAAAGAGCAATGTTTTGCTCGCCAGATCCTTCATCAGGTTAAAAATCAACTGCTGATGAAAGCTGCAACGGTTCTCACAAGTGTGCAGAATGTGCGCGCAGTCGATGAACATGACCTCGCACGGCTCGGCGGCGATCACGGTCACGGGAATGGCACGGACCTCGGCACAGGCAAAGGCCTCGGCAAACACCTCGGACGTGCCGATATCCGACAGGATACTGCGGTTGCCGTAATAATCGACCTGCACGATCTGTAAAGCACCCGACAGCACGATGCCGATATACTTAGCGGGCGTGCCCTCGGCCAGCACCGTATATTTTTTATCGAATTGCACGCACCTGGCACCAAGGCACGTGAGCATACGGAGCAGATCCTCCTCTGCGATGCCGCGGAACAAGGGACAGTTTCTCAGCACTTCCAAATATTTTTTCAAGTTTTTCTCCTTTTGTTGAAAATTCAACATACATTCCGCTCCTATTATACTATAATGGTGCCAGAAAATCAAGGAGGTTTTCCCTATGATTCGAAAAATCATTCAAATTGATGAAGAAAAGTGCAACGGCTGTGGTGCGTGTGCCGCCGCCTGTCACGAGGGTGCGATCGAAATGGTGAACGGTAAGGCCAAGCTCACCCGCGAGGACTATTGCGACGGTCTTGGCGACTGTTTGCCCGCCTGCCCCACCAACGCCATCACGTTTGAGGAGCGCGAGGCGCCCGCTTACAACGAGGAGGCCGTACGTGCCGCTAAAATGCAGAAATTCGGTGTCAAACTCCCCTGCGGTTGCCCCGGTACACAATCCAAAGCGATCAAGCGCGACACCCCCGCGCCGACAAGAGGGGGCGCGGTGCCGAGTCAACTTTCGCAATGGCCGTGCCAGATCAAACTCGTGCCCGTAAACGCCCCCTATTTTGAGGACGCCAACCTGCTCATTGCCGCAGACTGCACCGCTTTTGCCTATGGCAACTTTCACCAGGACTTCATTCGCAACCACATCACGCTGATCGGCTGTCCCAAACTGGATGCGGGCGACTATGCGGAGAAACTGACCGAGATCATCTCGCGCAACAACATCAAAAGCGTGCGGATCCTGCGCATGGAAGTGCCTTGTTGCGGCGGACTGGAAAACGCCGTGAAGCGCGCCTTGCAAGCAAGCGGCAAATTCATTCCGTGGCAGGTGAACACCATCACGACGGACGGCAAGATCCTGGAATAATGCCGATAAAACGATTGCATTCTTTTCGCTCTTGTGATACAATAATAGTAACAAAAAATACGGAGGCAACCTTATGAATATTACCCGTGATATCCGATATATCGGCGTGAACGATCACAGCATTGATCTGTTTGAAGGACAGTATGACGTGCCAAACGGCATTGCCTACAACTCCTACGTCATTCTGGACAAAAAAATTGCGGTGATGGACACCGTGGACGCCGCCTTCACGCACGAATGGCTGGACAATCTCCAAAGTGCGCTCGCGGGCCGCACACCCGACTATCTGATCGTACAACACATGGAGCCCGATCACTCCGCCAACATCGTTAATTTCCTCAAGACCTACCCCGCGGCGAAGATCGTCTCCTCGGCCAAGGCGTTTGCCATGATGAAAAACTTTTTCAGCACGGACTTTGCCGACAACAGGATCGTGGTGGGCGAGGGTGACACCCTCTCGCTCGGCACGCACACCCTGACCTTTGTGACCGCACCCATGGTGCACTGGCCCGAGGTCATCGTGACCTACGACAGCACGGACAAGGTGCTCTTTTCCGCAGACGGCTTCGGCAAGTTCGGCGCACTGGACGTGGAGGAGGACTGGGCGTGTGAGGCAAGACGCTACTATATCGGCATCGTGGGGAAATACGGCGCACAGGTGCAGTCCCTGCTCAAAAAAGCGGCGGGACTGGATATCCGGATCATTTGCCCTCTGCACGGCCCCGTGCTCACGGAAAACCTTGGCTACTATCTCGACCTCTACAACACCTGGTCCTCCTACCAACCCGAGGAGGAGGGCGTTGTGATCGCCTACACCTCGGTATACGGCAACACCAAAAAGGCCGTGATGCAACTGGCCGACAAGCTCCGCGCAAACGGCTGTCCTCGCGTGGTGGTCAACGATCTGGCACGTTGCGATATGGCAGAGGCGGTGGAGGACGCATTCCGTTACAGCAAACTCGTGCTTGCCACCACCACCTACAACGCCGAGATCTTCCCCTTTATGCGCACCTTTATCGAGCACCTCACCGAGCGCAATTACAGCAATCGCACGGTGGCGCTGATCGAAAACGGCAGTTGGGCCCCCCTTGCCGCCAAGGTGATGCGCGGCATGTTTGAAAAGAGCAAGAATATTACCTTCACCAACACGACCGTGCGGATCCTCTCGGCACTAAACGAGGAGAGTTCGGCTCAACTGGACGCACTGGCCAACGAACTTTGCCGCGAATATCTCGCCGTGAAGGGCGAGGGCGCACAGAAGAACGACCTCACCGCGCTCTTCAAGATCGGGTACGGTCTGTACGTGGTCACCTCGAACGACGGCAAGAAGGACAACGGCCTGATCGTCAATACCGTCACGCAGGTCACCAACGCGCCCAATCGCGTGGCCGTGACCATCAATAAGGAAAACTACTCGCACCACGTGACCAAGCAGACGGGCAAGATGAACGTCAACTGCCTGACGGTGGAGGCACCCTTTAAGGTGTTTGAGGTATTCGGCTTCCAGAGTGGCCGTAACGTGGACAAATTTGCCGACTGCGAGCCGCTTCGCTCGGACAACGGCCTTGTGGTACTACCCCGCTATATCAACGCATTCATGTCGCTTACGGTGGAGCAATATGTGGATCTCGGCACGCACGGTATGTTTATCTGCTCCGTGAGCGAGGCAAGGGTCCTCACAGACAAGGAGACCATGACCTACTCCTACTATCACAGTAACGTCAAGCCCCGCCCCGTGACCGAGGGCAAGAAGGGCTACGTCTGCCGTATCTGCGGCTACGTGTACGAGGGCGATCCTTTGCCCGAGGACTTCATCTGTCCTTTGTGCAAGCACGGTGCCGCCGACTTTGAGCCGATCGCATAATGGGACCCGTATTGCTCACGGCCCTTGGCGTCGGTGGTGCGACCGTGATCGGCGCCGTGATCGGCTTCATTTTCAAAAAATTCTCACACACTTTTTCGGATATCGTGCTCGCCTTTGCCGCAGGCGTGATGCTGGCGGCGGCGGTGCTCGGCCTCATTCTCCCCTCTCTGGACTATGGAGGGGAGTACGGGCTTCTCATCACGGTAGCGGGCATCTTTGTGGGTGCGCTGTGCCTGAATCTTGTGGATAAGCTCGTGCCCCACCTGCACCGCCTTGTCGGCGGTGAGGACGAGGCACACCAAAACGCGAAGCTCGGCAAGGTATTGCTGTTCGTCACCGCCATTGCCATTCACAACCTGCCCGAGGGCATCGCGGCGGGTGTGGGCTTCGGCGCGGGCAACACCACGCAAGCGTTGCTCATTGCGGGCGGTATCGCACTGCAGAATATCCCCGAGGGTATGGTCATCATCGGCCCGATGCTTGCCGCGGGCGTCACGCCGCGCAAGACCTTTGTGTGTGCCGCGCTCACGGGCGTGATCGAGGTGATCGGCACGCTGATCGGCTATTTTGCGGTCAGCATTGCCACAGCGATCCTCCCCTTTGCCCTTGCCTTTGCAGGCGGCACGATGCTCTACGTCATCAGTGACGAAATGATCCCCGAAACGCACGCGCACGGTCATCAGCGCGGTGCTACATACGCCTTGCTCGCCGGCTTTTGCGTGATGCTCGTGACCGACGTACTGCTGGGTTGACAAAAAAAACGCTACGGCCGTGCCGTAGCGTTTTTTTGTCAAAGTTCTTCGACGGATACCACGCCGTCCAGACCCGCGACTGCGGTCATCAGGGCATCGGACTCCAATTTGCGCGGCAACTGCAGCGAAAAGATGGCGCAGGGATTCTGCTCACCCGTGGCAGACTTGGTAATATGCATATCCGACACCGCCACGCGCCGATCGCGCAGGATCTCACTGATGGCGGCAAGCGCCGCGCTTTCCCTGTATTCGATATAGAGGTTGACGTCGCGCGCGCTGGAGGTCAGATACCATTCAAAGCGCGCCAGCACCAACTCCGCGAGCAGGATCATCAGCGTGGCGATCAGTGCCGCTTCAAAGTAACCCGCACCGATGGCAAGACCCACAATGGCAGACGCCCAAAGACCTGCGGCGGTGGTAAGTCCCTTGACCTGGCGGCGCTTGGTCACGATGATCGTACCCGCGCCGATGAAGCCGATGCCCGCGATCACCTGCGCACCAAGACGGGCGAGGTCGGTGTACATACCGAGATAGAGATAGATGTACTGGCTGGTCAGCGTGGTCATACACGCACCAAGGCAGATCAGAATGTGCGTGCGGAAGCCCGCAGGACGGCGCTTATGCTCGCGCTCGATGCCAATGAGACCGCCGACGAGCACTGCCAGCACCATTCGCACGATCACGCCCAGAATATGAAACCCGTTTACAAAACGGATCGTATCAAGAAAGTCTCCCATAGCGTCCTCCTTACAGTTCTTCGATCGTGCGCACGTGCGGCACGGCCGCCAGACCCGCGAGGATCGCGGTGTGCGACATACGGCGCGGCAAACGGAGCGAGAACACGGCACTCGGCAGCATCCGCTCTACCTTGCTTTTCTGTATCTCAACGTCGTAAATGCGCACCTCTTGCTCCTTCAGGGCCGCGATGATCGTGCCGAGATCGTCCACGTGCTCGAACTCCACGTACAGATTGATGTTGCGCGCGCGTAGGAGAATGACGCGCTCCAGGCGGCTGAGCAATACAATGGTGACAGCAATCAGAAGACAGCCGATCAGCGCACCCTCCACGAAACCCGCACCGATCGCAAGCCCCATACAGGCCGCCGCCCAAAGACCCGCCGCTGTGGTGAGTCCCTTAACTTCCTGGCGGCTGGTCAGAATGATCGTGCCCGCGCCAAGGAAACCGATGCCGTTGGTGTCCTGCGCACCAAGACGCGCAAGGTCCGTATTTGCGGCAAAGGGCACGAACGCCGACCAATACGTGCTTTCCATCATGGAAAGGTACTGGCTGACAAGCATCGCCAATGCCGCGCCAATGCAGACGAGCATATGCGTGCGGAAACCCGCAGGGCGACGCTTTCTGCCGCGTTCCAGACCGATCGCGGCACCGCAGATCAGCGCCACGCCAAGGCGGAACAGTGTGACCCAAACAAGATTATCTACCGTAAGCTTGTTCAGGCCCTCTAAAAAGCCAAACATGGTATCTCCTTTCAGGAAACCGCGCCTTCTCCAAGGCGAATCTCCACGTCGACAGACGCGCCATCGCGCCATACGGTTACGGTGACGTGCTCGCCCGCATAGTGTCGGTTGACTTCAGCAATCACGTCCTGGATCGAATACATTTGCAGACCGTTTATCTTGAGAATGATATCACCCACAAGGATGCGGCCGCTTGCCTGTGTGCCGCTCACCTGCGACGTATAGACACCGTTTTGCTCGGCGTAATAGTAACCCTCCCGTTCGGTATCCGAAGAGGCCACACTGCCGTCCGCCGCCTGCGCGTACCACATACCCGCCTTCACGGTATGACCCGTGAGGCCCAGTTGCGAGGGGCCCTCGGCAACGGGGTTATCGCCCTCAAAGCGGCCGTTTTTGATGATGGCGTCCAGAATCGCCTTGGCACCGTCGATCGGAATGGCGAATGCCATACCCTCGTAGGTGGTGCCACCGTAGGAAATGACCTTGCGTACCACGATGCCGACAACACGGCCGTACATATCCGCCATGGGGCCGCCCGAGTTGCCGGGATTGAGACTCGTGTCGGTCTGGATCACGGTGATCTTGCGATATACCGAGCCCGTCACACTGTCCGTGAGAGGCAGAAGGCGGTTGGTGTACGAGATGCGCCCGAAGGTCGCCGTGCCCGCAAAATTGATGTGCGCGGGCGTGCCGATCGCCACGACCTCCTCGCCCACCAAAAGATCGGCGGAACTGCCGAGTTCTACGGGCACAAGTCCCTCGTGCTCGACCTTGAGCACGGCAAGATCCGAGATCGCATCGTAACCCACAACAGCGGCATCCAGTGCCACACCGTCGGGCAGAATGACCTGCACGCGACGCGCGCCCTCGATCACGTGATAATTGGTACAAATATGGCCGTCACTGTCCAGCACGAAGCCGGAGCCAATGCCCGAAGCGCCGCTCTCGGTCATCACCGAGACCGTCACAGTGGATTTGCGCACCTTGTCGGCGGCCTCACTCTGCGTGAGCAGATCGGTGGCCAGTTCCTCGTCGCGCACGTAGATCACGCGCTCATTATACAGCGTTTTGATGATATCAATACCGCCGTCCCCCAGGAACAGCACGAACACAAGCAGTGCCACGCAAAGGGCGACCACGCCGCCAAAAATGGCAAAAAACACACCCGTTCCGCGCCCTTTTTTCTTTTCCTCGCGTGCATAGAAGGAAAAATCCAGTGCCGCGCTCTCGGTCGCAGGCACTTCCTCCACTGCGGGCGTTTCCTCCGTCACGGGAGTTTCCTCTATCACAGAAGATTCCTTTGCTACGGGGGGTTCCTCAGGGGTCTGCTCCCCGTTTTCGTTTTCAAACAGATCCTTGTTTTCTTCCATATGGCCTCCTATCAATCCTCCAGGCGCAACGTGAAATTGAACTCACAGAACTGCCCCTGCTCGCTACGCACCCAAATTCTTTCGTGGTGTGCGTCGATAATCGTTTTGGAAATGAACATACCGAGCCCAAGACCGCTCTTATCAAGCCCGCGGCTCTTGTCACCCTTGTAAAAGCGCTCGAAGATATACGGCACGTCCTCGGCCGCGATTCCCTCGCCTTCATTATATACAGAAACGCAAACACGATGCTCCTCACACGTCGTAAGCGACACGCGAAGCACGCCGCCCATACGTGAAAATTTCACACCGTTATCGATGATATTGTACAAAATCTGGTAAATCGCGTCGTGATCGGCCAGCACGGTCATGCGCTCGTGCTCACACAAAAATTCCACCTCAAGATGTCTCGACTCGATCTTGCCCTCAAAGGACAGCAGAATGCGGCGTGCCATCTCGCACACGTCAAAGGTCTTAAACTCAAGTTTGCGGTCACCCGCCTGAATACGTGAAATATCCAGAAGCGAGGCGACCAGGCGCGCAAGACGTCCCACCTCGGTGCGAATGAGTTCCAGATAATACGGATGCTTCTCCTGCGGGATCGCGCCCGAGAGAATGTTGTCGATAAAGCCCGAAATCGTGGTCATGGGCGTGCGCAGATCGTGTGAGACGTTGGCCACGAAGGTGTTGCGCATTACCTCCAGGCGCGTGATGGAATCCGCCATATCGTTGAAGGCCTGTGCGAGTGCCGAGACCTCGTCGGTGCCGCGCACACGGGCGCGGGCATTGAAGTTGCCGTTTGCAAATTCCTTTGCCATACGGCTCATCTCACGCAAGGGCCCCGTGACGCGCTCGGTCACGATATACACAGCCACCAGCGCCGCCAACATGATCCAAAGACTGCTGATCACAATTGTCTTGATCATCACGTCCAGCAGTTCGTCCTGCGAAGCGGTGGAGGCACAGGCAAACACCGTGCCGCACACGTAACCGTCCTCGGTAAAGACGGGAGCGGTGCAGAACAGATGCGGCTCGTCAAACACACCCTCCAACGTCTCGAACTCGGAGAGTTGCACAAGGTTGTTCACCTCGTCCATCACGTTACGGGGCACCACGGCGGTGCTGTCCCCTACCACGCCCCTTGAGATCATACGCAACACGTTACCGTTGTTGTCCACCAGCAGAATGCTGATGTCCTCGTCGGCGGCAAGCGTGGTCAGCATATTATCCACGTCGGGCTGTGAGGCAAGAATGACGTTGCTGAATTTGTTGGCACTGGTGATACTTTCCGCGCGCGCGCCGAGAAACTCCGCCGCACCGTGCGCGGTGCTGGAGAGCAACTGCTCGCGCGTGGTCTTGGCATAATTGTTGACCATACCCGTCACGATCAGCACCAAAATCAGAAAGCTGACGAATATGATGAGCATAAACGTGGTGATATACTTGGCAAACACACTCTTAAACATATCCGCCCGCTCCTTTCAAAAAAATGATTGGTGCCGCCGCAGAATCTGCGGCGACACCCCTTGCTGTCAATTATAGAGCTCGAATTTGTAGCCGATGCCCCAAACGGTCTTGAGCGCCCACTTATCCGAAACGCCCTCCAACTTTTCGCGCAGACGCTTGATATGTACGTCAACCGTGCGGCTGTCGCCAAGGAAGGCGAAATCCCACACGTGCTCCAGCAACTGCTCGCGGCTGAACACGCGGTTGGGGTTGGAAGCAAGGCAGTAGAGCAACTGAAGTTCCTTGGGCGGAATATCCACCTTCTTCCCCTTCAGTTTGAGTTCGAATTTGTCCTGGCTGATCTCAAAATTCTCAAAGCGGATCACGTCGTCGTCCGCCTCGCGGTGCAGGTGCGAACGATAGCGGCGAAGCACCGCCTTCACACGGGCACTCAACTCCTTGAGTTCAAAGGGCTTGACCACGAAGTCGTCCGCGCCCATTTCAAGGCCCAGCACCTTATCAAACACCTCGCCCTTTGCCGTGACCATGATCACGGGCTTGGCGGAGTCCTTGCGGATCTCGGCCAGCACCTGCTGACCGTCAAGTTTGGGCATCATGATGTCAAGCAATACGATATCGGGGGAGGAAGACTTAAACAGTGCAACACCCTCCAGGCCATCATTCGCGGTAATGACCTCACAACCCTCGTTCTCGAAGTGCGTTTTGAGAATGTCACAGATATTGGGATCGTCGTCTACGACAAGGATCTTTGTTCCGACCATACTTATCCTTCCTCTCCTGCGCTTTTTGCAAAATGTACGATTTCGCGCGCATTCCGTTTGCATTTTTTATCATTATATCACATTTGCCCCCGTTTGAAAAGGCTTTTTCTAAAAAAAATTCATTTTTTGCCAACGCTCTTGCCAAAGTGACATTTTTGTTGTATAATAATGTAGATATAATTATGATTATTTCGTCGGAACGAAAAAAGCGCAGATAAAAAAGGAGGCCTGCACACGGCAGGACGCCTCGCATCACGCTCCTTTGACTTCCTTCGAAAGCCCCCGCAAAAAATTCAGAACATACAAGAGGTAAATACTATGATTAAGATCACGGTTTGCATCGGAAGCTCCTGCCACATCAAGGGCTCTCGCCAGGTCGTAGAACAACTTCAGCAACTGATTGCCGAGAAGAATCTCGGCGACAAGGTAGAACTCGGCGGCACCTTCTGCATGGGTCAGTGCCAGCAGGGCGTTTGCGTGACGGTGGACGGCGCATTCCACTCGGTTTCTCCCGACACGGTAGGAGAGTTCTTCGCCGCACAAGTGCTTGCCAAGGTATAAGATATGCTCTTCGTTCAGGTCTGTGTCGGCTCCTCGTGCTATCTGAAGGGCTCCCAGGATATTGTGGAACTTTTGGAAAAGGCCGTAGAGGAGCATCATCTTGAGGACGAGGTCGTGCTCTCAGGCAGTTTCTGCATCGGAAAGTGCAACCGCGTCGGCGTGACGGTCCAGGTGAACGATGACGTTCACGTGGGCATCACGCGAGACAATTTCAGAGAATTTTTCAAGACAAACATACTCGATGCAATAGAAAACGAAAGGGTGTGACGATCGTGGCAAATTGCTTGACCTTGAAAAAATCGAACTGTAAAAACTGCTATAAATGTATCCGTCACTGTCCCGTCAAGGCTATTCGCTTCTCGGGCAACCAAGCGCACATCATCGGCAACGAATGCATCTTGTGCGGCCACTGCTTTGTGGTTTGCCCCCAGAATGCCAAGGAGATCGTAGACGGCACCGAAAAGGCAAGAGTTCTGCTGCAAAGCGGAGATCCCGTTATCGTCAGTCTTGCCCCCTCCTTTATCGCCAACTATGACGGCGTGGGCATCGAGCCCATGCGCCGCGCGCTGAAGAAACTCGGATTTTACGACGTGGAAGAGACCGCCCTTGGCGCGACCATCGTCAAGACCGAGTACGAGCGCATGCTCCGCGAGGAGGAAAGAGACATCATCATCACCTCCTGCTGTCACTCGGTCAATCTGCTGATTCAAAAATATTTCCCCGCCGCACTGGAGTATCTGGCGGACGTGATGTCTCCCATGCAAGCGCACTGTGCGGACATCAAACGGAGAATGCCGAACGCCAAGACCGTCTTTATCGGTCCGTGCGTAGCAAAGAAGGATGAGGCCGAGCACTACGAGGGATTGGTTGACGCCGTTCTCACCTTCGAGGAACTCACCAACTGGCTGAAAGCCGAGCAGATCGAGCTTGAGCAGGAGATCGACGCCACGCCCGAGAGCCGTGCCCGCTTCTTCCCGACGACGGGCGGCGTGCTGAAAACGATGGCGCAGAATGTCCCCGGCTACACTTACATCGCATTGGACGGCGTTGAGAACTGCATCTCGGCACTGCACGACATTGAAGAGGGCAAGATCCACAAGTGCTTCATTGAAATGTCGGCGTGCGTGGGCAGTTGTATCGGCGGCCCCGTGATGGAAAAATACCACAACACCTCCCCCATTCGCGACTTCATCACGATCGCGGATTATGCGGGAGAGCGCGACTTTGAGGTGGAACAGCCCGCTCCCATGGAGATCAAAAAGCAGTTCACCGCCATCGCGCACAAACTTGCCCAGCCCTCGGAAGAGGAGATCATGACCGTGTTGCGTCAGATGGGCAAGACCAAATCCTCGGACGAACTGAACTGCGGCTCGTGCGGCTACAATTCCTGCCGCGAGAAGGCTATTGCCATCATTCAGGGCAAGGCGGAGATCTCGATGTGTCTGCCCTACCTCAAGGACAAGGCCGAAAGTTTCTCGGACACCATCGTCAAGAACACACCCAACGGATTTATCGTGCTCAATGAGAACCTTGAGGTGCAACAGATCAACAACGTTGCCCGCAAGATCATGAATATCCGATCGGCTTCCGACGTGCTCGGCGAGCCCGTGGTCCGCATTCTCGACCCCTCCCTGTTCGTTAAGGTGAAGAACAGCGGCAGAACCGTACGCGATCAGCGCACCTACCTTGCGGAATATAAAAAATACGTGGAGCAGACCGTGGTCTACGATCCCGAATCCCGTATGCTGATCGGCATCATGCGCGATATCACCGATGAAGAGGCCGAGAGAGAAAAGAAGGCAATGATCAACAAAAAAACCCTGGAGGTCGCCGACACCGTGGTCGAAAAGCAGATGAGGATCGTTCAGGAGATCGCTTCCCTGCTCGGCGAAACTGCGGCGGAAACGAAGATCGCACTGACCAAGCTGAAGGAGTCGATCGACGATGAATGATTTGTGTGCAGATATCGGATACAAAAGCATCAATCACGTCGGCGAGGAACTTTGCGGCGATCACGTGGATATCATAGAGGAAAATGAAAATTCCACCGTGATCGTGCTGGCAGACGGACTTGGCTCGGGCGTTAAGGCGAGTATCCTTTCCACCCTGACCTCCAAGATCATCTCCACGATGATGGCGGCGGGACTCCCCATTGAGGAGTGCGTGGCGACCATCGCCGCAACCCTGCCCGTGTGTTCGGTGCGCGGCGTGGCCTACTCCACGTTTACGATCATTCATCTTCTGAACAACGAGGTTGCCGATATCATTCAGTACGACAATCCTCACGTCATTATGATACGGGATTACGTGCCGTACGATTATCCCAAGACCGAGATGAACATCGAGGGCAAGAAGATCTACAAATCCACGATTCGATTGCAGGAGGACGACGTTTTCATTGCGATGAGCGACGGTTGTCCGCACGCGGGCATCGGCGGCAAGTACAACTTTGGTTGGAAGCGCGAGGATATTGCGGATTTTATGCAGGCATTGGTGGCGGGCGGCTACACGGCAAAGAACCTTTCCACGATGCTGGTTGACGAGTGCGACAATCTCTACGCGCACAAACCGGGCGACGATACCACCGCGTGCGTGGTGAAGATCCGCAAGAGAGAGCCGATGAACATTCTGTTCGGCCCTCCCTCAAATCGTGACGATGCGAATCGCATGATGTCGCTGTTCTTCTCCAAGGAGGGCAAGCACATCATCTGCGGCGGCACCACTTCCTCTATCGCGGCCAAGTATCTCGGCAAGCCCGTGAGAGCGAGTTTGAATTTTGAGAAAAGCGACATCCCCCCCATCGCCACCATTGAGGGCGTGGACCTCGTGACCGAGGGCGTGATCACGATGAACCGCGTGATCGAGTACGCCAAGGATTACCTCGGCGAAAACGAGTTGTACGAGGATTGGAACTTCAAAAAGGACGGCGCTTCCCTGATCAGCCGACTGCTGTTTGAGGAGGCAACCGATATCAATTTCTACGTGGGTAGGGCGGTCAACCCCGCGCACCAGAACCCCGATCTTCCGATCAACTTCAACATCAAAATGAACCTGGTAGAAGAGCTTTCCGCTTGCCTCAAGAAGATGGGAAAGCGCATCAAATTAAGTTATTTTTAAGGAATGTGAGAATTATGAAAAAGAAAATCACCATCATCGGAGCAGGCTCGGTTGGCGCCACCACTGCCTTTGCCATTCTGGCAAGAACTGCGGCGTCGGAGGTCGTCCTCATTGACATCAATACGGAAAAGGCCCTGGGCGAGGCACTGGATATCAAGCAGGCCACTCCCTTCATCGACAACTGCGACATCTATGCGGGCAGTTACCGCGATGCCGTGGATTCCGACGTTGTTGTCATCACGTCGGGCATCGGCAGAAAGCCGGGGCAGACCCGTCTGGAGTTGGTGCAGACCAACGTGGAGATCATCCGCAAGATCTCGACTGAGATCGTCAAGTACGCGCCCAATGCCATTTACATTCTTGTGGCAAACCCCGTAGATATTCTTACGTATGCGTTCCTTAAGTTCACCGGCTTCCCCAAGAATCAGGTGATGGGCACGGGCACGGTGCTGGACACGCTTCGTCTGCGCACGCGCCTGTCGGAGATCTACAACGTCAACAAACAGCAGGTGCACGCCAATATCCTCGGCGAGCACGGCGACACCTCCTTTGTGGCTTGGTCTACCGCCACCATTGCAGGCGTTCCGCTGGACGAGTATAACGCCTCGATCGCAACGCCCTACAACATTCCCACCGAGTACAAGCGTGAGGACGTGGAGACCTACGTAAGAAAGTCGGGCGGCAAGATCATCGCAAGAAAGGGCTGCACCGTGTACGGTATCGGTATGGCCACCACGCATCTGATCAAGACCCTGAGCGGCAACGCCGAGACTGCTATGACCGTCTCCTCTCTGCACGAGGGTGAATACGGCATTTCCGACGTGTGCCTGAGTTCCCTTTCTCTGGTGGACTCCACGGGCGTGAGATCCATCATCACGCAAAAATTGACCGACGACGAGTTGCAGAAACTCCACGCATCGGCCGAGGCACTCAAGGCCGTCATCAAGGGCGCCGGTATTTGAGAGAAAACCTATGAAGAAATTTGATACAAAAGTCCAACATCTGAAATATAAGGTTCTGCGCGAGGTCGCCCGCCTTGCGTGGGCGGATAAACTCTTGGATGACCTGATGGATATTCCCAAGAACATCGTCCCCGGCAACGAGCCCACCATGCGCTGTTGCGTATACAAGGAAAGAGCGATCCTTGGCGAGCGCGTCAAACTCGCCATGGGCGGTGACAAGGAAAACCCCAACGTCATCGAAGTCATTGAGATCGCCTGCGACGAATGTCCCGCAGGCGGCTTTGAGGTGACCAACACCTGTCGCGGCTGTCTTGCACACCGTTGCGAGGACGTGTGCCGATTCGGCGCCATCACCTTCGACCGCGATCACGTGGCTCACATTGACAAATCCAAATGCAAGGAATGCGGCGCGTGTGCCAAGGTCTGCCCCTACACCGCCATCGTCAGCCGCAAGCGCCCCTGCCAGAACGCCTGCAAAGCCAAGGCGATCAATATGAACGAGCAGAAAGCGGCCACCATTGATAACAGCAAATGCATTCAGTGCGGTGCCTGCGTATATCAGTGTCCCTTTGGCGCGATCACAGACAAATCCTTTATCCTGGACGCGATCGATCTTCTCAAAAAGAGCAAGGAGAACGGCGGTAAGGTGTACGCCATCGTGGCGCCCTCTATCTCCAGTCAGTTCTCTTATGCAAAACTCGGTCAGGTGATAACGGGTCTGAAGAAACTCGGATTCCACGACGTGATCGAGGCGGCACTCGGCGCGGATATGGTCGCCATGGCCGAGGCACGCGAACTTTCCGAAAAGGGTCTGCTCACCAGTTCCTGCTGTCCTGCATTCGTGCAGTACATCAAGTCCACGTTCCCGAATCTCGTGGAGCACATTTCGCACAATATGTCTCCCATGGCAGTGCTTGCGAAATACATCAAGGAGACCACGCCCGGTGCTAAGGTTGTTTTCATCGGCCCGTGTACCGCAAAAAAAGCAGAGGCACAACTGGAATCCGTCAAACCCTATGTGGATACCGTGCTGACGTTTGAAGAACTTCAGGCGCTCTTTGACAGCCGCGATCTCGATCTTTCCACCCTGGAGGAGGGCGTTCTGGACAACGCCTCCTACTTCGGCCGCATCTTTGCCCGTAGCGGCGGTTTGACCGACGCGGCAGTACAGGCGATGAAGGAGCAGGACATCGACTTCCAGATCAAGCCCGTCGTATGCGACGGCCTTGATGCCTGCCGTATGGCGCTCTTGAAATTGAGCAAGGGTGTGCTTGACGGCAACTTCATTGAGGGTATGGCTTGTGTCGGTGGTTGCATCGGCGGTGCAGGATGCCTCACCCACGGCGAGAAGAACAAGACCGACGTCGACAAGTACGGACGCGAGGCACTGGAAAAAACGATCGGCGATGCCGTTTCCGTTCTCAAATAAGCTCTGCGCAGTCTTCACAAAGATAAAACTTTTATGCACGGGACGCGTACCGCACAAGCGGCAGTACGCGTCCCGTACCTGAACACCTTAAATATACAGGAGAATCACAAAACATGAAATTAGGTATCGTAGGACTGCCCAACGTCGGCAAGAGCACACTGTTTAACGCGCTGACCAACGCAGGGGCGGAATCCGCAAACTACCCCTTCTGCACGATCGAGCCCAATGTGGGCGTGGTCGCCGTGCCCGATAACCGTATGGACTATCTGGCGAATATGTACGCGCCTGAAAAATACACCCCCGCCGTGATCGAATTTGTAGACATTGCGGGGCTTGTGCGCGGCGCCTCGCGCGGCGAGGGCCTTGGCAACAAGTTCCTTTCCCATATCCGCGAGGTGGACGCGATCATTCACGTAGTGCGTTGCTTCCACGACGATAACATCATTCACGTGGACGGCGCAGTCAACCCGATGCGCGACCTGGAAACGATCAATATGGAGTTGATCTTCTCGGATATGGAGATGATGGAGCGCCGCATTGATCGCACCAAAAAGGCGATGAAGGGTGACAAGACACTGGGTGCCGAACTTGCCGTGCTGGAGCGCGTGCAAAAGGCACTGGAGGACGGTTTTACCGCCCGCACCGTGGCGCTCACCGAGGACGAGCGCGCCCTCTTTGCCGACACGCCGTTGCTCACCATGAAGCCCATCATTTACGTGGCCAACGTGAGCGAGGACGAGGCAGGCGAGGAGCCCCTTGATAATCCGCTCTACTGCGAACTCAAAAAATTCGCCCAGAGCGAGCACTCTGAGATCCTGCCCGTCTGCGCGCAGATCGAGGCGGAGATCGCAGAACTCTCGGGTGAGGAAAAACAGGCGTTCCTGGAGGATCTCGGCATTGCCGAGAGTGGTCTTGACCGCCTCATCAAAGCAAGTTATTCCCTGCTGGGACTGATCAGTTTCCTGACCGCGGGTCCCAAGGAGGTGCGCGCCTGGACGATCACGCGCGGCACCAAAGCACCCGGCGCCGCAGGCAAGATCCACAGCGACTTCGAGCGTGGTTTTATCCGTGCCGAGGTGGTGAGTTTCGACGATCTTTCGCGCATCGGCTCGATGAACGGTGTCAAGGAAGCAGGTCTTCTGCGCAGTGAGGGCAAAGAATATGTCATGCAGGACGGCGACATCGTCGTCTTCCGCTTCAACGTCTGATGCGGGCGCGCAAGAAAAAGCACGGAGCGGAGCGTATCGCCGCCTGTGCACATCTGCTCATTGAAGATCCCACGGTGCTCACCGAAGATCCCCAAGCCCCCTTCCCCACCGAACGACCGCTCCACCTGGAGATCGGGTGCGGCAAGGGCAGTTTTGCCTGCGGTATGGCGGCGGCGCACCCCGAGATCAATCTGATCGCCATGGAGCGCGTGTCCGACGTGGCGTGCCTTGCTCTGGAAAAGGCCGCACGCGAGGCGGACGATCGCCCCGACAATCTGCGTTTTCTCATTGGCAACGCCGAGAATCTCACGGAATGGCTTCCCGCGCACAGTGTGGATTGCCTGTACCTCAACTTCAGCGATCCCTGGCCGAAGGCAGGCCACAAAAAACGTCGCCTCACGCACCGCATTTTCCTGGAACGCTACAAAACGGTGCTGAAAGAAGGCGGCGTGCTCCGCTTTAAAACCGACAACGTAGGGCTGTTTGACTTCTCCCTGGAGGAGTTCGAAGCCATGGGGCTCGAGATGACCGATCTCACGCGCGATCTGCACCATTCCCCCTTGAACGAGGGGAACATTATGACCGAATACGAGCGCAACTTTTCTGAGAAGGGTTTCCCCATTCACGCCGTAACGGTCCACTTTTAAGGAGGACGCCATGCTGGAAGAGTTGGTTGTAAAAAACCGCACCTACCGTGCGTTTGATCCTACCGCGCCCATTTCGCGCGAGGTGATGACCGCGCTGGTCGATCTGGCGCGCCGCACGGGCTCGGGTATGAACCGTCAGCCCTTGCGTTACCGCATTCTCATCGAGCGCGAGGATCTTGACAAGATGCTGGCCAACTGCCGCTTCGGCTCGGCCCTGAAGCACATCACCCTCCCGCCCTCGGGACAGGAGCCCACGGGCTTTATCCTGATCTTCACGGACAGTGAGGCGGGCAGTCCCGACGGCCTTGCCCTCAAGGACGTTGGCATTGCCGCGCAGACCATTCTGCTCGGTGCTACGGAGCAGGGCTTTGGCGGTTGTATGCTTGGCAGTTTCCACCCTGACAAACTCCGCGAGGATTTTGATATTCCCGCGCGCTATATCCCGCAACTCGTGATCGCACTCGGCAAGCCCGCAGAGGTAGCCGTGCTCACCGAGGTGCGTGACGGGTCGCTCACCTACTACCGCGACGAGCAGAACACACACTACGTGCCCAAGCGCCGTCTTGAGGATATTCTGATTTGATGAAATTGACCGCAAATCGAGCGAAACTCGCCCCGTTTGCGGTCTTTTTGGAGAGAACTATGGAAAAGAGCAAAGAAATCGACGGCGTATTGCTCATCGATAAGCACGAGGGGATCACCTCGCATGACGTGGTGAGCTGCGTACGCCGCCTGTACCACACGCGCAAGGTCGGGCATACGGGCACACTGGACCCTCTGGCCACGGGCGTACTGGTGGTACTGATCGGCAGAGCCGCCATGGCCGCAGAATATCTGCTGGCGGATTGCACGATCTACGAAGCAGTGCTCCGCCTTGGCATCCCCACCGACACGGAGGATATCACGGGCGAAATACTGACAAAAAGCGACGTACTCCCCGACGAAACCACCGTACTGGACGCGGCCGCGCGCTTTGTAGGCCTGTATTCGCAGACACCGCCGATGTACAGCGCCCTTAAGGTAGGCGGACAAAAACTCGTCGACCTGGCGCGGCGCGGAATCGAGGTGGAGCGAGAGGCGCGCGAAGTGACGATCCACGCCCTCACCTGCACCCCGCTCACCGCGTGTGACTACGCACTGCGCGTGCACTGCTCCTCGGGCACTTATATCCGCACCCTGTGTGCCGACATCGGCGCGGCACTCGGCTGTGGCGGTGCGATGGCCGCACTGCGGCGCGTGGAAACGGGCGGATTTGCCCTTTGTGACTGCGCCACTCTGGAGGAGTTGGAGCAACTGTCTGACGAGGAACGGGCGGCGCGCCTGATCCCTACCGAGGCACTGTTTGCCACCCTGCCTGCGCTCTCCCTGCCCGCGTTCTATGAGCGACTGGCGCGATGCGGTTGCGAGATCTACCAAAAAAAGATCCGCATCGACTACCCCGTTGGGGCGCGTGTGCGGCTTTGCGGCGAAAACGGCAGATTCTTTGCACTCGGCGAGGTGCGCGAGTTTGAGGACGGCACCGCCGTCAAACCGATCAAGGCATTCGATATATAAAGAAAGGCCCCCGAACGGGTGCGA
>JAZSGQ010000061.1:0-24181 GCA_045532805.1 Eubacteriales bacterium | reverse complement strand
CTTGCTGTTTTCTTTTGCATCACCGGCACCGATGTTGATCACGATCTTATCAAAGCGCGGGATCTGCATCACGCTGGAGTATGCGAACTGCTTCATGAGGGCGGGAGCAACTTGCTCTTTGTACATATCCTTCAGTCTTGCCATGTTACTCTACCTCCTCTCACAGCTTTGCGCCGCACTTGGCGCATACGCGAACCTTCTGGTCGCCTTCCATCTGGACCTTGGTGCGAACACCCTTGTCACAGGCGGAGCAGTACAGAGCCACGCGGGAAGCGTAGATTGCGCCCTCGGCATCGATGATGCCGCCGGCCTCACCCTGCTTGCGGGGCTTGACGTGCTTGTGGATCATATTAACGCCCTTCACGAGAATCTTGCCCTCGGAGGGGGATACGGCGATGACCTCGCCCTTAACGCCCTTATCTTCGCCGGAAAGCACGATAACGGTATCGCCGGTCTTTACATGAAGCTTATTCATTTTACCAGTTACCTCCATTACAGTACTTCGGGAGCAAGGGAGAGGATCTTGAGATAATCCTTCTCACGAAGCTCACGGGCCACAGGGCCAAAGATACGAGTGCCACGGGGCGTCTTATCCTCACGGATAATGACCGCTGCATTCTCGTCAAACTTGATATAAGAACCGTCTGCACGCTTGAGACCGTGCACACTTCTTACGATGACGGCCTTTACGACCTCACCCTTCTTCACCACGCCACCGGGAGCGGCCTTCTTAACGGCTGCAACCACAACGTCGCCGATGTTGGCGTAGCGACGGCCGGAGCCGCCCAGTACGCGGATGCACATCAGCTCCTTGGCACCGGTGTTGTCGGCAACTTTCATTAAACTCTGTTGCTGAATCACTTTAATTTCCTCCTACTTGCTTCGGCACGCTTCGACGTACCTACTGTTAGAATTCTTTTGGAGGCGAAGATTACTTCGCCTTTTCGATGATCTCGGTCACGCGCCATCTCTTCGTCTTGGAGAGAGGACGGGTTTCCATAACCTCAACACGGTCGCCAACACCACACTCGTTGTTCTCGTCATGTGCGTGAACCTTCAGGGTGTGCTTGATGATCTTGCTGTAAACAGGGTGCTTTACGTTGTCCTCGATGGCAACCACAACGGTCTTATCCATCTTGGAGCTGACAACGAGACCCACTCTGGTCTTTCTGAGCGTTCTTTCTTCAGTCATGACTGCTCCTCCTTATGCGTTCTTCTGGTTGAGAACGGTCATTACGCGAGCAATGTCCTTCTTGACTTCCACAAGCTTGTGGGGGTTGTCAAGCTGGTTGATCGCGTGCTGGAAGCGGAGGTTAAAAAGCTCGCCCTTGAGTTCCTTGAGCTTAGCGTTAAGCTCTTCGACGCTCAACTTATTCAGTTCTGCTGCCTTCATTGCTTAACCCTCCCCGTTTTCTTCTTTTTTCATGAACTTGGTCTTGATGGGCAGTTTGTGGCCCGCAAGACGCATAGCTTCTCTTGCAACTTCCTCGGAAACGCCTGCCATCTCGAACATCACTCTGCCGGGCTTGACAACCGCTACCCAGTACTCGGGGGAACCCTTACCGGAACCCATTCGGGTCTCAGCGGGCTTCTCGGTGATGGGCTTGTCGGGGAAGATCTTGATCCAAACTTCGCCACCACGCTTGATATAACGCGTCATAGCGATACGGGCTGCCTCGATCTGGTTGCTGGTGATCCATGCGGGCTCCAGTGCAACCAAGCCGTAGGTACCGTTGGAAATGGTATTGCCACGCATGGCCTTACCTGTCAGACGGCCGCGCTGTACGCGACGGTACTTGACTCTCTTAGGCATCAACATAATTACTTCGTGCCTCCTTGTCTGGGTGCTTTGCGCTCACCGCGGAAATCGCGGCGCTCGCCGTTGCCGCGACGGTTGTCACGGCGGTCGCCACCACGGCCATCGCGGCGGTCGCCACGGCGGTTATCGCGGGGGGCAGCGGAGGTACGGTTCACTTCGTTGAGCACCTCACCGCGGTAGATCCATACCTTGATACCGATCTTACCGTAGGTGGTGTTTGCCTCCCAGAAGCCGTACTCGATGTCGGCGCGGAGAGTCTGAAGCGGGATAGTACCCTCGTGGTAGTGCTCGGTCTTAGCAATTTCTGCACCGCCAAGACGGCCTGCACAGCTGATCTTGATACCCTTGGCACCAAGACGCATGGTGTTGCGAATCGCCATCTTCATTGCGCGGCGGAACGCAACACGGTTCTCAAGCTGAGAAGCGATGTTCTCGGCAACCAGCTGAGCGTTCAGGTCGGGAGAGCGGACCTCAACAACGTTGAGAGCCACGGGCATACCAACCATCTTCTCAAGGTTTGCCTTGTACTTGTCGATCTCGGCGCCGCCCTTACCGATCACCATGCCGGGCTTGGCACAATGAACGAACACGCGTACGCGGTGGCTGTCACGCTCGATCTCGATCTTCGGAACACCGGCCTTCTGGAGCTCGGTCTTCAGATACTTACGAATCTGATAGTCGGAAACGAGGGTGTCGCCGAACTTCTTGTCGTCAACAAACCATCTCGAGTCCCAGTTCTTAATCACGCCCACGCGAAGGCCGTGGGGATTCACTTTCTGACCCATTCTTCGTTTCCTCCTTCTTATCTTTCTTTTACGACCATGGTAACATGGCTCGTTCTCTTCAGGATGCGGTCTGCGCTACCCTTTGCGCGGGGCATGATACGCTTGAGCGTGGGGCCTGCGCAAACGAAGCACTCGCTGACGTACAGCTTGCTGCCATCCATGTGGAAATTGTTCTCGGCATTGGCAATCGCACTGCCAAGGAGCTTGATGAGATACTCGGATGCTGCCTTGGGAGTGGTCTTGAGAATACCCATTGCTACGCCGACATCCTTGCCGCGGATCAGGTCCAGAACGATCTGCACCTTACGGGGAGAGATGCGCGCATACTTGAGATATGCTTTAGCTTCCATTTACTTTATCCTCCCTTATTTGCCGTTGTTGGATGTCTTGGAACCGGCATGGCCCTTGAAGGTACGGGTGGGAGCAAACTCACCGAGCTTGTGACCGACCATATCCTCAGTTACATATACCGGGACGTGCTTTCTGCCGTCGTGAACGGCAATCGTGTGACCCACGAAATCCGGGAAAATCGTGGAGGCGCGAGACCAGGTCTTGAGGACCTTCTTCTCGTTCTTCTCATTCATAGCACAGATGCGAGTGTAGAGTTTCTCCTCGACGTAAGGTGCTTTCTTCAAACTTCTGCTCATTACTCGATCTCCTCCTTACTTCGCATTTCTACGCTTGACGATGAACTTGTCGGTTCTCGCCTTCTTGTTACGAGTCTTATAACCCAGAGCAGGCTTGCCCCAAGGAGTTACGGGAGAGGGACGGCCCACAGGGGACTTACCCTCACCACCGCCGTGGGGGTGGTCGCAGGGGTTCATAACAGAACCGCGCACAGTGGGACGGAAGCCCTTGTGGCGAGTCTTACCGGCCTTACCGACCTTGACGGTGTCATGCTCGATGTTGCCGACCTGACCGATGGTTGCCTTGCAATCCAGACGGATCAGACGAACCTCACCGGAGGGGAGACGAACCTGTGCTACGCCGTTCTCCTTTGCAACAAGCTGTGCAAAGGTACCTGCGGAGCGAACAAGCTGTGCGCCCTTGCCGGGGTAAAGCTCAACGTTGTGGATGAAAGTACCCACGGGAATGTTGTTGATGGGTAGCGTGTTGCCGGGCTTGATATCAGCGTCTGCACCGGAGTAGACCTTGTCACCTGCGGTGAGGCCCACGGGAGCGATGATATAGCTCTTTGCGCCCTCTTCGTTCTGAAGCAGAGCGATATATGCGCTGCGGTTGGGATCGTACTCAACACCGACGACGGTAGCGGGAGAGGTGTTCTGACGCTTGAAGTCGATGATTCTGTACTTCACCTTGTTACCGCCGCCGCGATGACGGACGGTGATGCGACCGTAGCTGTTACGGCCTGCGTGCTTCTTCTTGGTAACGATCAAACTCTTCTCGGGAGAGAACTTGGTGATCTCCTCGAAGGAGGGAACGCTCATCTGGCGTCTTGCCGGGGTAGTCGGCTTATACTTAATTGTAGGCATTTTCTAAACCTCCTACTCTTACTTCATACCATCGAAGAACTCGATGGTCTTGGAGTCAGCCGTGAGGGTGACGATTGCCTTCTTCCACTCGGAAGTGTAGCCGGCATGCACACCCATTCTCTTGGGCTTCTTCTTCATGTTGATGGTGTTAACGGATGCGACCTTTACCTTGAACATTGCCTCAACAGCGGTGGCAACGTCGGCCTTGGTGGCGTTGCTCTGCACCTTGAAGACGTACTTCTTGGCGTCGAGCATGTCCATGCTTGCTTCCGTGATGATGGGCTTAATGATGATATCCTCTACCATTCTCATTATGCGAACACCTCCTCAAGCTTTGCGACGGCATCCTTGGCGATAACGAACTTATCGGCGTTGAGCACGTCATACACATTCACGGTATTGTACTGCGTCGTAACAACGCCGGGAATGTTGGCGCAGCTCTTGATCACGACCTGATCGACCGTGGGGAGCACGACGAGCGACTTCTTGTCTGCACCCAGAGCATGGAGCATATTGGCCATGGTCTTGGTGGAGTAGCTCTCAGTAGCGATTGCGTCAACCACGATGAGGTCACCTGCAGCAACCTTAGCGGAGAGCGCGCTGTAAAGAGCAAGCTTCTTCTGCTTCTTGTTCATACCGGTGCGGTAGTCACGAGGCTTCGGGCCCAGTGCGATACCACCGTGCGTCCACTGGGGAGCGCGGGTAGAGCCCTGACGGGCGCGACCAGTGCCCTTCTGTCTCCAGGGCTTCTTGCCGCCACCGGAAACCTCAGAGCGAGTCAGAGTGGACTGCGTGCCCTGACGCTGATTCATCAGGTAGGCACGAACTGCTGCGTGGAGGACAGCACCGTTCACCTCTGCACCGAAGATCACATCGGACAGGGTGATCTCGCCGACTTCCTTGCCGGCCATGTCATAAACTTTTACGTTCGGCATGATATTTCCTCCTTCCGCTTACGCTTTGACCGAGTTGCGAAGGAACACGATGCCGTTCTTGGCACCGGGAATGGCGCCCTTGATGGCGATCAGGTTCTTCTCAGCGTCGATCTTGACAACCTTCAGATTCAGGACAGTAACCTGCTCGTTACCGTACTGGCCAGCCATCTTCTTGTTCTTGAAGATTCTGGCGGGGTCGATGACACCCATGGAACCGGACTGACGGTGGATAGGACCAACGCCGTGGGTTGCACAGAGCTTGTGCAGGTTCCATCTCTTGATGGCACCGGTGTAGCCGCGACCCTTGGTGATGCCCGTTACGTCGACCTTGTCGCCGATGGCGAACGTGTCAGCCGTGATAACGTCACCCACGTTGAGTGCGCTGCAGTCCTCAAGGCGGAACTCCTTGAGATGCTTCTTGGCGGCAACGCCTGCCTTTGCGAAGTGACCCTTCGCAGGCTTGTTCAACTGCTTCTCCTTGGCATCAATGAAGCCAAGCTGCACAGCCTCGTAGCCGTCGTTCTCGGCAGTCTTCTTCTGCGTGACTACGCAGGGGCCTGCCTCAATTACCGTAACCGGGATCACATTTCCGACCTCGTCGAAAATCTGAGTCATACCGATTTTCTTACCGATAATTCCCTTTTTCATTTTGTTTTCCTCCTGTAGGTTATTGGTTGGCGCTTGGAATTTCCCGCAAGCGGGCTACGCCAACATGACCAACAAAGAATCGGATCTCTCCGATGGTTTGTTCGTGTTTTGCGGTGTCGATCAAAGTTTGATCTCGATCTCAACACCGGCGGGGAGCTCGACGTTCATCAGTGCGTCCACGGTCTTCTGCGTGGGCTTGATGATGTCGATCAGACGCTTGTGCGTGCGCATTTCAAACTGCTCGCGGCTATCCTTGTACTTGTGCACTGCACGAAGGATCGTGATGATCTCACGCTTCGTGGGGAGCGGTACGGGACCCGAAACAGCTGCGCCGTTTCTCTTGGCAACTTCCACGATCTTCTCGGCTGCGGTGTCGATCAGGGTGTGGTCGTAGCTGGTGAGCTTTACGCGAATCTTCTCCTTGACTGCCATTTGTTTTGCCTCCTTTTTGATTTTGCGTCCCGTGATGGGCGGTCTTTATATTAATGAAGTCCGGCATCGTGGTCCGCAAGGTTTTAGGGGCCGAGAACACTCTGACACTGTGCCGTGCGTTTCTTTTCCCTCCCGACAAAAACCGGATTTGCCCATACATCAGCATCTGTACGGGTAGTTTCCGGGGTCAGGGGTAATCGGCAAACGCGGGAGCAGCTTTGGAGCACACTCGTTCGCCCGGTAACGGACATACTCTGCGAAAATTTACCCGCCTATGGCGGCAACCTCTCGCTTCATCGCATATCAGACCCGTCTATTTTACCACACTTTTCCCTATAATGCAATAGTTTTGCAAAAAATTGTGCCCGGGCCGATGTGTAGAACTTTACAGATTTTTTTGCAAGTTGTTTGTATATAATGCACAACAAAATCGGCTTTTTGAAGCAAAAACAGCGAAAATGCCGCGATTTTCTTTACAGATATCATGTCTTTTTTCACATTTTTGCGTCAAGTGTAAAAAAGTGGCGTCAAAAGCACTCCAAACGGGCGTTTCGGGCACCTTTGTTCACGGTTTGTTCACAGTTGTTCGTTATACTATTGGTGTTATTTCCTGATATAGGAGGGCTCCAGACTTGAAGCTCACAAAAAAATGCTGTCGCCTGACGCGCCTGCAACTCTGTTACGTTCTCCTTGCCATCTTCACCGTGGGCGCCGTGGTACTGCGCTCGGTGGCACTGGGGCTATTCTTCGATGCCGACGTCGGTTATTTCCGCCGCGACGACTTCCTGATCGACCTATATATTATGGAAGGGATCGCCACCTCGCTTTGCTTTGCACTCCCCTTCTTAATCAAAAAGGAGGCGCGTCCCACAGCGGACCAGCCCCTCTCGCTCGGCGCGCTGGTGGGCGCGGGACTTTCCGCGCTGACGTTGGCGGTCGTCGCCTTCTATTTGCTGATGCGCCGCGAGCAATTGCACGCACCCACGGGGCTCGTTCTCATCACCGCATTACTTCTGGTGGTGGGCGCGGGTTACTTTGTGGGGCAGTTCCGCACCAAGCAGGACACCGCTACGGTGCTGGTGTTCGGCTACGGCCTGATCCTCGCCCTTGCTTGCCTCTTGGCCGTGACCTACTTTGACCTCTACACGCAAATGAACGCCCCTCACAAGGTCAGTCTGCATCTGTGTCTTCTGGCTACAATGGCCGCCGTTCTCTTTGAACTTCGCGTACCGCTTGGCCGCCCCCTTCCCCACGTGCACGCCGCTGTGTGCGGATTCGCCTGCTTCATCACCGCAACCTGCGGTCTTTCCAACACGGTAGGGTTTCTTGTCGGCGCGTACGATAACGCAACCTATCTGCTTTGCGACCTTTGCTGTGTAGGTCTTTGCGTCTACTTTGCCGCCAAGTGCGTGGCACTTGCCACGGGCAAGGAGCCGAACAAGGAGGAAAGTGCCACATGAGCGCCGCCACCCGCATTCAATGGTTCCACACCTACGTGGTCAACAAGCGCTATCCCAACGCGCAGCGTCTGGCAGAGCGCTTTGATATCTCGCACCGACAGGCACAGCGCGACCTGGACACGCTTCGCCGCGCGTACGGCGCGCCGCTTGCATACAGCGCAGAGCACCGTGGCTTTTACTATACAGAGGACTATCAACTTCCCTCTTACCGCACCGACGCCAACGACACCGATTACACAGAAGTATTCGGAGGCGGCGCGCGGCATGACGCCACCCAGGAGATCCTGCAAATGCAGATCCCTTATTCCGCCGTGCTCCGCATTCCCGACAAACTCACGCAAATGGAACTGGGGCAGTTCATCACGGGCAAGGAGTCGCCCGGCAACTACGTGTGCGAGTTTCACAGCGTGGAGATGTTCCTCGGACTGATCTTAGGGTGTGAGTCGGATATCACCATCATCAGCCCCGCGTGGTTGCGCCGCCGCCTGGTCGAATCGGCCGAGCGCGTGCTCCGCAACAACGCCGCCATACAAAACGAAGATTGACGGATTCGACGGTCCGTCAATCTTTTTTGACTTTTTTTCAAAAAGGGCTTGACAAGCCCATCCTTTTGTGATATAATCCTCGTGTTATCCAAAGACAGCAGGTTCCCGTAAAGGCGGCGTTCGCGCAGCTCTCCTGCCGAGGAGCGATCAATATTCATATTGCTTGAAGTGTGATCTTTCTTCGTGCCGGAGTGTGTCTTGGCGGGAGAAAGATTTTTTTATATCTATTTTTCCATGGGAGGTGAAAACAAAAATGCCCAGCAAAGTTATCCTTGAACAAAAGCAGAAAGCAGTTGCAGAGCTCGCAGAGCAGATCAAGAATTCTGTGTCCGGCGTGCTCGTCAACTACCAGGGTATCACCGTTGAGGATGATACCGCCATGCGTAAGGCACTTCGTGAGGCAGGCGTTCGTTACACCGTTGTAAAGAACACCCTGACCGGCCGTGCTTGCGAAATGGTTGGCTATGGCGAGATGAAGCAGTACCTGAACGGTATGACCGCAATCGCCATCAGTGAAAATGACGCCGTTGCTCCCGCAAAGATTCTGAAGCAGTATGCCGACAAGGTAGAGAGTTTCAACATCCTTGCAGGTTACCTGGACGGTGCCGTCATCGATGCAGCTACTGTAAACGCAGTTGCAGAGATTCCTTCGAAGGAAACCCTTATTGCCAAGTTCCTTGGCAGCATCCAGTCCCCTGTTTACGGTCTTGCATACGCCCTTCAGGCGATCATCGACAAGCAGGGAGAGGCAACTCCCGCCGCAGAGTAATGCGGCATAACGGCTCTGCCCCGTCCAAGGCAGAAACCGCCGCGTGACGGATTCGCGCAAAAATAAAACACTCTATATCAGGAGGAAATTGAAAATGGCTAGCGAAAAGATTACCGCTATTGTTGAAGAGATCAAGGGTCTTACCCTTCTTGAGCTGAACGAGCTCGTTAAGGCTGTTGAGGAGGAGTTCGGCGTATCCGCTGCTCCCGTTGCCGCTGTTGGCGTTGCAGCAGCTGCTGCTCCCGCTGCTGAGGAGAAGACCGAGTTCGACGTTATTCTTGCATCCTTCGGTGCTAAGAAGCTCGACGTTATCAAGGCTGTCCGTGAGATCACCGGTCTTGGCCTTAAGGACGCTAAGGACCTCGTTGAGGCTGCTCCCAAGGCTGTTAAGGAAGGCGTTTCCAAGGACGAGGCCGAGAGCATCAAGAAGTCTCTTGAAGAGGCCGGCGCTACGGTTGAACTTAAGTAATTCGGTTTCACCGTTACCTAAACCTGACTGTACAAAAGGACGTTGCCAAACGGCAACGCCCTTTTTGTTTATCTTCTCTTCTCCGCGATCTCGCAAAGAAGGTCGGCCTTGAACTGCTCGACGGACACCGCGCCCTTGTCTCCCTCCTTGCGGGAGCGAACGGCAACCGTACCCTCATTCATCTCGTTGTCACCGATGACAAGCATATAGGGCAGTTTCTCCAGCTGTGCGTTACGGATCTTCTTGCCGATGGTCTCGTTGCGGTCGTCCACCTCAACGCGAATGCCTGCGGCCTCCAGCGACTTCTTGACGTCATAAGCGTAATCAATGTGCTCATCGCCGATGGGCAGTACCTTGACCTGAACGGGTGCCATCCAGGTGGGTAGAGCGCCTGCGTACTTCTCGATCAGCAGTGCGAGCGTACGCTCGTAGCAACCCATAGACGTACGGTGAATGATATAGGGGCGCTTCATCTGACCGTCGCTGTCCACGTACTCCATACCGAACTTCTCGGCCAGCAGCATATCAATCTGAATGGTAATGAGCGTATCCTCCTTACCAAACACGTTCTTGATCTGAATATCCAGTTTGGGGCCGTAGAAGGCGGCCTCGTCAATGCCGATCTTATAGTCGATGCCGAGATCGTCCAGGATCTCCTTCATCACGCCCTGTGCGTGATCCCACTGTTCGGGCGTACCCTCGTACTTATCGGTACGGGCAGGATCCCACTGAGAGAAGCGGAAAGAGCAATCTTCCTTGAGGCCCAGCGTTTCCAGACAGTAATTGGCAAGTTCAAAGCAGCCGCGGAACTCCTCGGCCAACTGCTCGGGGCGGAGCACCAGATGTCCCTCGGAAATGGTGAACTGACGCACGCGGATCAAACCGTGCATCTCACCCGAATCCTCGTTGCGGAAGAGCGTCGAGGTCTCACCAAGGCGCATCGGCAACTCGCGGTAGGAGCGCTTTTTGTTGAGGAATACCTGATACTGGAAGGGGCAGGTCATGGGGCGAAGGGCGAAGCACTCCTTGGTTTCGTCGTAAGGATCGCCCAGCACGAACATACCGTCCAGATAATGATCCCAGTGACCCGAAATGCGATACAAATCACGCTTGGCCATTAGGGGCGTCTTGGTGAGCAGATAGCCGCGCTTCTGCTCCTCGTCCTCGATCCAGCGCTGCAGCGTCTGGATCACGCGCGCGCCCTTGGGCAAAAGGATCGGCAGACCCTGGCCGATCGACTCCACGGTGGTGAAGTATTCCAGTTCGCGACCGATCTTGTTGTGGTCGCGCTTACGCGCCTCTTCCAGTGCCTCGAGGTGTGCCTTCAACTCGTCCTTGGAGGGGAACGCGGTGCCGTACACGCGCTGGAGCATCTTGTTCTTCTGATCGCCCTTCCAATACGCGCCCGTGCACTGCGTCAGTTTGAACGCCTTGACGGCGCCCGTGGAGAACAGGTGGGGGCCTGCGCACAGGTCGGTGAACTCGCCCTGACGGTAGAAGCTGATCACAGCGTCATCGGGCAACTCCTCGATGAGTTGCACCTTGTAGGGTTCGTCCTTCTCCTGCATAAGTTTGACGGCCTCCTCGCGGGGCAGTTCAAAGCGCTCGATGAGGTGATTCTCTTTGACGATCTTCTTCATCTCGCCCTCGATGGCGGCCAGTACGTCGGGGCCAAAGGACACGTCACTGTCAAAATCGTAGTAGAAGCCGTCCTCAATAGCGGGGCCGATGGTGAGTTTGACAGAGGGATACAGGCGCTTGACGGCCTGCGCGAGGATATGCGCGGCGGTGTGACGGAACACGTGCTTGCCCTCGGCATCGGCAAAGGTCAGCAGTTCCACCTCGGCATCGGCCGACAGTTGCTCGGTCATCGCGGCCACGCGGCCGTTCACCTTCGCCGCCACGTGTGCGCGGCTGACGAGTTCTGCGGCCTTTGCCGCATCAAAGACAGAAAGCGGAGCATCAAACTCCATCACCTTGTCTGCAAATTTTACCTGAAACATAGTCTTGTTTCTCCTTATGATAAAAAATTCAAATAAAAACACACCCCGAGCGACCGAAAGGCCGCTCGGGGTGTGGATAGGATCCGCACGGTTCCACCCGAACTTTTCACTCTTACTTGGTATTCATACTGACAGTCGGGCGGTACCGCACAGACCTTGCGGAAGGCATCTCAGCAACCTGCCTTCTCTCTGGACACAAGGGGACTCTGTCGGCTTGTTCCGACCATTTGCAACCTTATTTTTTCTTGTTGCGATTGTACTCACTCATGGGATTGAGGAATTCGCGCCAGTTCAGATCGCCGCGCTCCAGTGCCGTGATCAGCACCTCCGCCGTTGCAATATTCGTGGCAACGGGAATGTTGTAGCGATCGCAAGTAAGGAGCAGTTCTTCCTCCTCAAGTTTCAAGGGCTTGTCGGGGCGCGTATCACGGAAGCACAGCAGAATGTCGATCTCGTCATAGGCCACGCGCGTGGCGATCTGTTGTTCGCCGCCCTGATCGCCCGCCATCAGGCGCTCGATCTTCAGGCCCGTCGCCTCGGAAATATACTTGGCTGTAATGCCCGTGGCGCAGAGATTGTGCTTGCTCAGGATTCCGCAATAGGCAATACAAAACTGTGTCATGATTTCTTTTTTTACGTCAGCGGCTATAATTGCAATCTCCATTTGCGACACCCCTTTACTGAAGAATTCATAGGGCAAAACCCAATCTTTTGTTTAGTATAGCACAAATCCCCAAAGTTGTCAACGGATTTTAATATTTTTTTTGCAATTTACACAAAAAGGATAGGGCTGCCGCGCCAAAAGCGCGACAGCCCACCGAATTACTCCTCTACGGGAGCTTCCTCTGCGTACTCGACCTCGTCGGGCATAGCGGCCTCTGCCTCGGCAACCTCCTCAAGGAGTGCACGAATGGACAGGCTGACCTTCTGCTTGTCGTTGTCGATCTCGATGATCTTTGCATCCACGTTCTGACCGATCTCCAGGACGTCAGCGGGCTTGCCGATACGCGTCATAGCGATCTGGGAGATGTGAATGAGGCCGTCAACACCGTCGATGATCTCAGCGAATGCGCCGAATGCCATCATGTTCACGATCTTAACGGGCACAACGTCACCCACCTGATACTGGTTGGTGAAGATCACCCAAGGATTGGTATCCTCGGTCTTGTAGCCGAGAGAAATGCGCTTCTTCTCGCGGTCGAATGCCTTGACGAATACCGTCACGGTCTCGCCGATGGAAAGCACTTCTGCGGGGGACTTGATGCGCTTCCAGGACAACTCGCTGGTGTGAACCATACCGTCAACACCGCCGAGGTCAACGAATGCGCCGTAGCTGGTCATGCTCTTCACAACGCCGGTGTAGGTCTTGCCTTCCTCGATCTCTGCCCAGAAAGCATCCTCCTGAGCGCGGCGCTCCTCGCGCAGCACGACACGGATAGAGCCGATGGCCTTGTTGCCGGGCTCCTTGGTCTCAATGACCTTAAACTTCACAGTGGTGCCCTTCAGGGGAGCGAGATCGCCATCCTTGGGAACACCCGTCTGGGAAGCGGGAATGAATACACGGTTGCCGAGGACGTAAACGATCACGCCGCCCTTCACTACATCGGAAACCACTGCCTCAAGAACAGTGCCCTCCTCCTTTGCGGCAACGACCTTCTCCCAGTTCTTGCCGGAATCGACACGGCGCTTGTCCAGTTCAGCCATGCCCTCCTTGTCACTCACGCGAATGACCTTTGCCTCGACGGTGTCGCCGACGTGATACAGCTCGGTGAGCTTAGCAGAAGCATCGTTGGTTGCGCGCTCGGCGGTAATGTAGCCGGTTACGCTTGTACCGAGGTCAAGCTGCAACTCTGTATCGGACACAGCGGTCACGGTACCGGTAACGATCTCTCCTGTATGTATCATTTTAGTAGCTCCATCAAGCAATTCTGCAAAGTTTTCCATTTCACTCATGGTTTTACGTACCTCCTCAATGATGTCCGCGGGCGTGGATGCTCCTGCGGCTAACCCCACTTTGCGATGGGTTAATGAAAACGCCTTGAGTACATGCAAATCTGCGGTGTCCTTGATCCACAACGTGTCGGGGCAGGCGGCGCGGCAAATCTCGAAAAGTTTGGCTGTATTGGAGCTATCCTTTCCGCCGATGACCACCATACCGTCACACTCGGATGCCAGATCCGCGGCTTCGGTTTGACGCAAGTGCGTAACATTACATATTGTATCAAAAATTAATGGATTTGTATAGTACTTTTTCAAAAGTTTCTGACAAATTTTCCATTCTGTTAATTTTTGCGTCGTTTGTGCCACCATTACGGGCAATTTTGACGAAAAAATCTGTCGATCTGTATCCAATATCCGCTCCAATGCCGCCGCATCGGGGAAAACGTACTTCTCTCCTTCGAAGCAACTCATAAAGCCCTCGACCTCGGGATGTTGTGCGTTTCCAAGGCAAAGCACGACGTAGCGCGCTGCATCTGCGTTGTATTCGGTGATGATGCGGTGGATCTTGGCCACAAAGGGACAGGTGCAATCCACAAAGGAAAAATACGGATACTGCTCACAAAGGCGCGTGAGCAACGCTCTTGTCCCCACGGGGATCCCGTGGGCACGGATCAGGACGGTCACGAGGTCTTGCTCGCGCGCCGTTGCGGCAAGGGCCTCCAGTTGCGACGGCTCGGTACACAGAACGCCCTGTGCCTCAAGCGAGCGCACGTAGGCCTCGTTGTGGATCAGATGCCCTAACGTGAAGATGCGCCCCGCGTCGGGGCGTGCTATACAGGCGGCCAGACGTTCCGTGGCCGCACGTACACCCGAGCAAAAGCCCGCGTGATGCGCAACGATCAACTCGCTCATTTCTTCAACGTGTCGCCAAGGCGACAGATCTCCTCAAAAATCTCGGCCGAGATGCGGGCATACTCGCCGTGCGCATTCTCGTCATAGCCGAAGCGCTCAAACGGGATCGGTTCCCCCACTACCAAGCGTACGCGACGGAAAAATTTCCATTTCTGGTTCTTCATACCGATGAACACGGGCAGGATCTGCACGCCCGTATGGGCGGCGATCAGGCCTGCGCCCGCTTTTACGCGGCAGTCGCGCGGATCGCGTTCGGGGCAACGGGTACCCTGCGGGAACATAGCGACCGAACGGCCGCTCTTCAGCAATTTGATGGTGTGCTTGACCGCACCCACGTCATTGCCGCTTCGCGTGACGGGATAGGCGCCAAGCTTGCGCACGAGCCAACCGAGCACCGGCACGCGGAACAGTTCCGCTTTGCCCATAAAATGGGGTTGTTGGCGGCGCATCGCCACACAGATAAACACCGCGTCCAGCACCGTTTGGTGATTGGCGCAGACAAGGTAGGGGCCCTCTTCACGCTTCGGCTCGTTTTTGCGACCGTATACGCGCATACGGAAGACAAGGCGCGCAAGCCACCCGAGCAGAAAATGCAACACTGCATAGAAACCGCTTTTCATATCAGCACTCCTTTGCGGCGCGAACGATGTCCAGCACCGCCGCTACATTCTCCTCCAGTGTCAGATCCGAGTTGTCGAGCAAAATCGCGTCATCGGCCGCCACGGCGGGCGCCACGTCGCGCTCACGGTCGTTGCGGTCACGCTCCTCCATCTCGCGCAGTACGTCCTCAAAGCGCACTTCGGTGCCCTTGGCCAGCAATTCTGCGGTACGGCGCTCGGCGCGCGCACGCGCCGATGCAGTCATAAAGATCTTGACGTCGGCATGGGGCAAGATCACCGTGCCGATGTCGCGTCCGTCCATGATCACACTGTTCTTTGCGGCGATATCACGCTGGGTATCCAGCAAAAACGCACGCACGGCGGGCACGGCAGAGACGGCGGAGGCGTACATGGAGATCTCGGGCTCGCGGATCCTGTCACCAAGATCCTCGCCGTTGAGATACACGTGCTGTGCGCCGTTCTCATAGCGCACCTCGATGCGGATCTCGGGCAGGCAGGACACGATGCCCTCTCTGTCCTCACGGGAAATACCCTTGCCTCGCACGTAGTAGCCGATGGTGCGGTAAAGCGCACCCGTGTCCACGTATACGATACCAAGCGCGGCAGCAACCGCCTTGGCTACACTGCTTTTGCCCGCACCGCTGGGGCCGTCGATGGCAATTTGCATACTCATTCCTCCTGTGCTTGCATAGCTTCTATGGCCGCGCTTTCTCCCGCAAGCACTGCGGTGGAAAACGCAATTTGCAGATTAAACCCGCCCGTATAGGCGTCCAGATCCAGTACCTCGCCCGCAAAATACAATCCCTTGACCTTTCTGGAGGCCATCGTACGGGGCATGATCTCGCCAAGCGCGATGCCGCCCTTGGTGATGATCGCCTCGGCAATGGGACGTGTGCCGCCCACCGTCACGGGCAGGCACTTGAGAAGCGAGAGCAAACGGCGACGCTCCTCCTTGGTAACGGTATGCACCTTTTTGCGCCCGTCAATACCCGAAAGTGCCACCATGGGCTCGATCAGTTTCTGCGGAAGCAGATCGCACAAGGCGTTGAGGAAATCACGGTTGCTGTATTTGGCGAAATCGGAAAGCAATCGCGCGTCCAACGTTTTCTCGTCCAGTGCGGGCTTAAGATCGATGCATAACTCATACCGTCCGCGCTCCATTGGCACAAGATGTGCCGATGCCGAGAGCACCAGAGGCCCCGTGAGTCCGAAGTGCGTAAAAAGCAACTCGCCCTGCTCTTCGAACACGGTTTTGCCGCTTGTTTTATCGCGGGCCGTGAGGCGAACGTTGCGAAGCGACAGACCCTGCACCGAAGCGCAAAAGCGTCCGTCCTCCACCAGGGGCACAAGCGAGGGAGTGGGCGGCACGACGGTGTGCCCCACCTCACGCGCCATACGGTAGCCGTCGCCCGTCGAGCCCGTCAGCGGATAGGAAGCGCCGCCCGTGGCCAGGATCACGGTGCCTGCGGCATACTGCTTGTCGTCGGCGATCACGCCGCAAAGGCGTCCGTCCTTTACGTCAAGACGTTCGGCGCGCGCGTGTACCACGCGGACGCCCTCGCGGTGCGCCGTGCGCACCAGCGCGTCTACGATATCACGCGCCTTATCCGACACGGGGAAAACGCGATTGCCGCGCTCGACCTTGAGCGGCACGCCCTCGGACTCGAAAAACGCCTCCGTGGCAGCACTGTCAAAGCGGTTCCATGCGGAATACAGAAAGCGGGGATCCCCCGTAATATTGGCAAAAAACTCCTCCCGTGTGCAGTGATTGGTCACGTTACAGCGCCCCTTGCCCGTGATGCCGAGTTTGCGACAACAACGGTCGTTGCGCTCCAGCACCGTAACGGCGGCGCCCATACGTGCGGCGTGGATCGCGGCCATCAGACCCGCGGCACCGCCACCGATGACCAGCACCTCACACATTTTTGCTGTAGACGTCATATTCATCCCAGATCTCTTCCAGGCGGCGCAATCTTGCCGCGACCTCATCGTGCCGATGCATCGACACGGCAGCGATCATGGCATTGAGAATGCTGAGCGGTGCCACGAGCGAGTCCACGAAGGAGGCCATATCGCTTTGTGCCGTGAGCAACTGATCGGCAAAGGGTGCCAGCGGCGACTGATCGCTGTCGGTCAGTGCCACCACGTCGGCACCGTTGTTGCGTGCAAACTGCACGGCACGCACGGTACGGTTGGAATAACGGGGGAAGCTGATGGCGATCAGCACGTCCCTTTCCCCGATGCCCAGAATATGCTCGAACATCTCGTTGCCCGAGGAGACCTCCACGTTCGACACGTTGTCGAACATCATGCGGAAGTTAAAGTGCAAAAAGCCCGCGAGCGTCCCCGAGGAACGCGAGCCGATGATATAGATATGCCGTGCCGTTGCGATCTTTTCTACAGCGGCTTCAAAGGCGGCACGGTCCAGCCCCTCCAAGGTGCGTCTGATCTTCTCTGCATCACCCAGCAGCACCTTGTCAAGCACGGTCTTGCGATCCATGAGCGTATCCGCCACACCCATACGCTGTGCGGCGGTAAGATTGGTGCGTGCCAACTCCTGCAGAGCGCGTTGCATCTCGGGATAGCCCTCAAAGCCCAGCGCGATCGCAAAGCGCACCACGGTGGATTCCGACACCTTGACCACAGCGCCAAGGCGCGAGGCCGTCATATACGCCGCGCGGTCATAATGCTCCTTGATATAGGCGGCAAGAGCGCGCTGACCCTTGGAAAAGGTCGCCTGCTTCTCTTGGATCAGTTGCAAGAAATTCTGTTTCATATTTCTCACTCCTTTGTTGCTCATATTCTTAAATATTATATAACACAATATTGCAAAAGTCAAGTGCCCGCGCGCGCGAAAATGTTTTGCGTAACGGCTTGACAAGACGCATAAATTGTGATATACTGACACGGTAAAGACGATGACCGAAAAGAGTAAGCAGCGCTGTACCGCACAGAGAGCCGTCGGGTGGTGAAAGACGGAGGGGAGGCCTGCCGAATACCTTCGCGAGTTGCACACCGAACGGGCGCCCCGCCTCAGTAGGCCGTGACGGTGTCGCCCGTTATGCGAATCGATATGGTGAAAATCCATACCGTCCGAGGCCGTTTTTGCGGCGAACAGAGGTGGTACCGCGTATACCCATACGCCCTCTTGCTATGTAGCAAGAGGCTTTTTTTATGCAATTTTTAACGTTCAAAGGAGAGATACACAATGAAGATCTATGAAGAATTGGTCGCAAGAGGCCTGATCGCACAGGTCACCGACGAGGCCGAGATCCGCGAACTCATCAACGAGGGCAAGGCAACCTTCTACATCGGCTTTGACCCCACGGCAGATTCCCTGCACGTCGGTCACTTTATGGCACTGTGCCTGATGAAGCGTCTGCAAATGGCTGGCAACCGCCCCGTCGTGCTCATCGGCGGCGGCACGGCAATGGTCGGCGACCCCTCGGGCCGCACCGATATGCGCCAGATGATGACCACCGAGACCATTGCACACAACGTGGAGTGCTTCAAGCAGCAAATGTCCCGCTTCATCGACTTCGGCGAGGGCAAGGCGATCCTTGTCAACAACGCCGATTGGCTGATGGATCTCAATTACGTAGAGGTATTACGCGACGTGGGCGCATGCTTCTCGGTCAACAAGATGCTCTCGGCCGAGTGCTACAAGCAACGTATGGAAAAGGGTCTGTCCTTCCTGGAGTTCAACTACATGATCATGCAGTCCTACGACTTCTACCACCTGTACAAGAACTACGGCTGTAATATGCAGTTCGGCGGTGACGATCAGTGGTCGAATATGCTGGGTGGCACCGAACTCATTCGTAAGAAACTCGGCAAGGACGCGTTCGCCATGACCATCACACTGCTCCTCAATTCCGAGGGCAAGAAGATGGGCAAGACCGCAAGCGGCGCCGTTTGGCTGGATCCCAACAAGACCACGCCCTTCGAGTTCTACCAGTACTGGCGCAACGTGGGCGATGCCGACGTGCTCAAGTGCATTCGTATGCTGACCTTCCTGCCCATCGAGGAGATCGAGGCCATGTCGGATTGGCAGGGCGAGCAACTCAACCGCGCCAAGGAGATCCTGGCATTCGAACTCACCAAGCTCGTGCACGGTGAGGAGGAAGCAAGCAAGGCCGAGGTGGCCGCCAAGGCACTGTTCGGTGCAGGTGCCGCCGAGAGCGCACCCGAAACCGAACTCAACGACGCTGACTTCGTGGACGGCGTGATCGACGTGCTGACCCTCTTTGCCAAGAGCGGTCTTGTGGCCTCCAAATCCGAGGCACGCCGCACCGTAGAGCAGGGCGGTGCCGTGGTGGACGGCGAAAAGGTGACCGACATCAAGGCAACCTTTGAGAAGGCGCGCTTTGTGGACGGATTGCTCATCAAGCGCGGCAAAAAGAACTTCCGCCGTATGGTGCTGAAATAAAAAAGTGCCCGAACGGGTAAAAAAGAGGGGAGAAGCGCGCTTCTCCGCTCTTTTTTTATTGTTTTGCGAGGCCTTATGCCACACCGTTTTCCTCAACGTCCTCTCCACTCGGAGCGTTTTTGAGCAGCTGCTGCTCACGATACAGACGGACCGTGCGGATAGAGCCGAGCGCCACGCAAACGATACAGTATACGGAATAGATGAGGTAGGACGTGCGGTCGTACGCGCCGCTCGCCACGATGCTGATATTGAGCGCGATGGTGACCAGACTGCTCACAACGTTCAGCACGGGTGCCTCGATAAAGGCAAACATCGTAAGCCCCGTGATAAGGAAACCGAACAGCGTCACGGTCGTATCCAGCACCGTGTGAGAGCCGCCAAGCGCACGCAGAACAAGTATGACGCCCACCCAACACACACCGAAGCCGACCGCGGTCACACCACGCCAGAGCCAGGGCATCTTGCGGTAGAGCGTGGAGTTGCCATACTTGCGGCGGTTATACAGGATAAAGGTCACGATCTGTATCGGGAAGGATACGAACATTGCATAAGCCGCCGAGCCGTACAGACCGTAGCCAATATCCACAAGGGCATACAGAATACTGTTCAGCCCGCCGTATATCAGCGCAAATCGATTCGCACGCGCGTTCATCGCCATAATGATCAACGAATTATAAAGCGGCAGCACGCGGAATGGCGGCTGCTTGAACACGATCGCCGATGCGGTGATCGCCGCAGCCGTCACGGCGATCATGATAAACAGGGCGCGATTCTCGCGCAACGTTTTTTTGAAATGCATGCCCTGCACCTCCCCAAAAGATTGCACCTATTGTATCACTCTTTCGGAGCGTTGTAAACAACAAAAGCAGACATTTTAATCACATTATGTCCTTTTTTGCATTGACAAAGATACGCCGCCAAGGTATACTGTACTACAGGAAACTTGAGAAAGGAGCACTTTCTATGAGCAGCACGAACGAGGAAATCCTGCTACCCGAGAAAAAGGAATGTCGCATCACCACAGAGAACGTCACGCTCACGATGCTGATCAACGACAAGCACGCGCCACGCATCCAGAGCAGCACGCCCGTGTCCCTTCATACGCACGCGGGCAACGAACTGTTCGTCTGCACCAAGGGTGCCATTCAGCTGCAGCTGCAGCACGGCATCGTTACGCTTCGTGCAGGCGAGGTCGGGATCGTTCCGACTGGGCTCCTGCACTGTATGTTTTCAGGTACGGCAGATGCCGAATGGTTTTCCTTTGATTTCATTTGCACCGCCAATCGCAGGGCGGGGCGCACGGATCTGATGCGAGCGCTCTCCCCGCTGCTCGCCCCCGACTGTCTCACGGTCGTACGCGGTGCACGCGCGGAGATGCGTGAAATGGCAGAGATCATCCGCTCGAATGCTGCCGAGGGCTACCTGAGTGCACTGCGCTTTCTCTGTGCGCTTTGCTCGCTGTCGCGCCACCCCTCGCAGCAGATCGATGACAAAACAAAGGGACACACGGCACTTCCCCATTGCTTTCCCGAAAAAAAGAGGGATATCGACCGCTTGTCCAGACTTGACCATCTGGTGAACGCGTATTATACGTCCGATCTTTCGGTCTCACGTGCCGCCGAGCTGCTCTTCATCAGCGAGCGGCAGTTGCAGCGCATCACGCACAAGGAATACGGAATATCGTTCGCACAGCTCCTGTGCCGCACGCGCCTTGGGGCGGCACGCGCGTTGCTCGCAGACAGCATCCTCACCCTGGAGCAGGTCGCTGCCGCCACGGGCTTTCCCTCTCGCGCGGCGCTCGCGCGCGCCATGAAAAAGACCGACGGCGTTACGCCATCGGTCTGTCGCAAAAACTCCACCCGTTGAGGGGTTAAATCAGTTCGCCCGCCCCGTCCAGTTCGGCGTCGAGCACCACGCGCGCGGTGTTGACCTTGGCGACGTATGCCGCCACCGCCACGTGTGCGGGGTGCACCTTGTAGGTGTGCAACGCCTCGAGCGATTCAAATCGCGTCACCAGCATCATATCATAGGACATCTCGGTGCGGGACACGTCACGCCCGATCTGCATGAACTTGATCTCGGGGATCACGGCAGGGAGTGCGAGCAAACGCTCACGCACGATCTGCATATTCTCCGTGCGCGTTTTTCCCTCCGCACACTCGGCAAATTTCCACATGACTACGTGTTCGATCATCTTCATACCTCGCTTTTGTTTTTTCTTATTGTACCACGCAAATGCGACCGCAGTCAAGATGCACCTCTTATTTTACCCCTTGCAATTTATATTATTTTATGTTAGAATAATATATCGACCACTTTCGGCTTCGGCCGCTCCGCTTTTTGAAAGGATAACCGTTATGATCAACGACCAGAAGATTTGTTTTTCGGGTGTACAGCCCAGCGGCAATCTGACCATCGGCAATTATCTGGGTGCCATTCGCAATTTCTCCACTTAAGGCGACGCGTACAAGTGCTTCTACTGCGTGGTGGACGAGCACGCCATCACGGTGCGCCAGGTGCCCGCAGAACTGCGCCGCCGCACCTATGAGACGCTGGCACTGTACATGGCTTGCGGTCTGGACCCCGAAAAAAACACGCTTTACGTGCAATCCCACGTCCCCGCACACGCAGAGCTTTCCTGGATGCTCAACTGCTTCACGATGTTCGGTGAGCTCTCGCGCATGACGCAGTTCAAGGACAAGAGCTCCAAGCACGCCGACAACGTCAATGCGGGCCTCTTCACCTATCCCGTGCTGATGGCCTCGGATATTCTGCTCTATCAGACCGACGTGATACCCGTTGGCATCGACCAGAAACAGCACGTGGAACTCTGCCGCAATATCGCGGAGCGCTTCAACCAGATCTATCCCGACACCTTTACGGTGCCCGAACCCCTGATCTCGCAAAGCGGCAAGAAGATCATGTCGCTCGCCGACCCCACCAAGAAAATGAGCAAGTCCGACGAGAACGTCAATGCCGTGGTCTATATTCTGGACGACAAAGACACGATCATTCGCATGTTCCGCCGCGCCGTGACCGACTCGGACACAGTGGTGCGCTTTGCGGACGGCAAGGACGGCATCAATAACCTGATGACCATCTACTCCTGCTTCACGGGCAAGACGATGGACGAGATCGAGCGCGAGTTCGAGGGCCGCGGCTACGGTGATTTCAAACTCGCCGTGGGCGAGGTGACCGCGGACGCGCTCGCCCCCGTGCAGAAGCGCTTTGCCGAGCTACTTGCCGACAAGGCGTATCTCGAGGCCCAGATGAAAAAGGGCGCCGAGGAGGCCGCTTACTACGCACGCAAGACGCTCTCCAAGGTGCAAAAGAAGCTCGGCTTCGTTCCCCTGCCCCGCGGCTGATCTTAATTCCAAGTAGGTGATTTTTTGAACGCAAAACGAAGATTCAGACTGACGATCTGGCAGTTTTTGGCGCTTGGCTATCTGTGCGTCATCCTGCTCGGCACGGCACTTCTGATGCTCCCCTTTGCCACCGTGTCGGGTGAGGTGACAACGCCGCTGAATGCCCTGTTTACCTCGACCTCCGCCACGTGCGTCACGGGACTCGTCGTTTACGACACGGGCACGCATTGGACGCTGTTCGGGCAGACTGTGATCATTTGCCTCATTCAGCTCGGCGGTCTTGGCTTTATGACGGTGGTCTCCTCCATTTTCCGTCTGCTCGGCCGCAATATGAGTCTGTTCGGCAGTAAGGCGATGGTCGCCTCAAGCGGTGCCACCAACCGCAGCGATATGCGGCGTCTGTTCTACCATATCGTGATCGGCACCTTTGCCTTTGAGCTGATCGGTGCCGCATTGCTTGCCATTCGCTTCGTGCCGCAATTCGGCACGGGACGCGGCTTGTACTTTGCCGTATGGCACGCGATCTCGGCGTTCTGCAACGCGGGCTTTGACCTGATGGGCGGCACGAACGGACAGGGTAAATTCATGTCGATCACCGCTTACGCCACCGATCCCCTCGTGTCGATCACGATCGCGGGTCTGATCATCATCGGTGGCCTCGGCTTCTGTGTGTGGGAGGACGTGCTGGCCAAGCGCGGCCGCTATCGCAAATTCACCCTGCACACCAAGCTGGTGCTCACCACCACCGCAGGGCTGTTGCTCATCTCGACACTGCTGTTCCTGCTCTTTGAGCGCAATAATTTCGCCGAGGGCTACACGTTCGGCAACAAGCTGCTTGTGTCCTTCTTCAATGCCGTTACGCCCCGTACGGCGGGCTTCTCAACCATAGACCTGAACACGCTCTCCAACAGCGGCCATTTGCTTACGCTGATCCTAATGTTCATCGGCGGCAGCAGCGCCTCGACCGCGGGCGGCATCAAGATCACCACCTTCTTCGTGATCCTGGCAGGCATTGTGTCCGTGTTCCGCGGCAAGCACGATATTGAGCTTGGTCGCAAGCGCCTCTCGCACACGCTCGTGCATCAGGCACTCGCCGTGTTCGTTTCCTGCCTTTCGATCGTAATGATCGCCACGCTTGCCGTGTTTGCCTTTGAGGAGACCAACTCCCTTGCGACAGTACGTGCCGTCACGCTCGAAACCGTTTCCGCAATGGGCACCGTCGGTCTTTCGATGGGCCTCACCCCCACGCTCACCGCCGCCTCCAAGATCGTGCTTGCGATGTTGATGTACGCGGGACGCGTCGGCATTCTCACGCTCGCACTCGCCTTTGGCGAGCGCAAGGACACGCGCGACACCAAGCGTCCGCTTGATAATATTCTGATTGGTTAGGCAAGAGGGAGTAATCCGAACTCGGTTTTGAAGGGCAAATCGACGTACGTGCTTCGGTAAATTTCCTTGCAATATCCGCATATTGCCGCGAAAATTTATCTTGTCCGTCCTGCCGATTTGCCCCTTCAAAACTCTTCGACCCCAAAGCTTTGATTTTTGTGTGATTT
>JAZSGQ010000088.1:0-12405 GCA_045532805.1 Eubacteriales bacterium | reverse complement strand
CGATTGGAGGATCCCGCGGAGTATCTCCCCGACTGAAAAACGCCCTCCCCCGGGGGGGTGGAAGTCCTTTTTTGTTACTTTTTGGGGAAACTATCCTTGAGGCCTACGACGAGGTTGAAAGCGCCCTCGTGCTTGGAATCGGCACAGTAGTAGCCGTCTCGCACGAACTGGAACTTGTCACCGGGCTTCGCATCGGCAAGGGAGGGCTCGATCTTCGCGCCCTTCACCACCACGAGCGAGTCGGGGTTGAGGTAATCGTTGTAGGTCTTACCCTCGGGCAGATCGCCGGGGTTCTCGATGGTGAGCAGTTTGTCGTACAGCATCAGCGTGGTATCCACGGCGTGCTTTGCAGAGAGCCAGTGGATCGTGCCCTTGACCTTTCGTCCGTCTACGGGCGTGCGGTTGCGCGTTTCAAGATCTGCGGTGCACAGAATGCGGTTGATCGAACCGTCGGGATTCTTCACGATATCCTGATACTTGATGATATACGCACCCATCAGTCGCACCTCGCCATCGGGCTTGAGGCGGAAGAACTTGGGGGGCGGTACCTCGGCAAAGTCGTCCGCGTCGATATAGATCTCACGGCCAAAGGGCATAGCGCGCGTGCCGAGTTCGGGCTTTTGCGGGTGATTGGGGAGATCAAAGAACTCCTCGCGGTCGGCATCGTAGTTGGTGATCTCCACCAAGATGGGACGCTTGATCGCTACGCGACGGGGCGCAGTCTCATTCAGTTCATCACGAATGCAGTGCTCCAGCATGCTGATATCCACCAGACTGTCTGCCTTGGAAACGCCTGCCTCGCGCACGAAGCGGAAAATGGATTCGGGCGTGTAGCCACGGCGACGCAGAGCGCAGATGGTGGGCAGACGGGGGTCGTCCCAGCCGTCCACGGTACCCGTTTCCACGAGCGAGCGCAGATAGCGCTTAGACATCACCGTGTTGGTGATATTCAGGCGCGCAAACTCGCGCTGCTTGGGGGGCGTTTCGAACAGTCCTACGTTCTCAAGCACCCACTCGTAAAGCGGGCGGTGGTTCTCGAACTCAAGCGAGCACAGCGAGTGCGTGATGCCCTCCAGGGCGTCCTGCAACGGGTGTGCGTAGTCGTAAAGGGGATAGATACACCACTTGTCACCCTGGCGGTGATGCGAGGTGTGCGCGATGCGGTAAATGGCGGGGTCGCGCATATTCATATTGGGTGATGCCATGTCGATCTTGGCGCGCAACGTCTTGGCGCCGTCAGGGAACTCGCCCGCGCGCATACGTGCGAACAGGTCGAGGTTCTCCTCCACCGATCGATCGCGATAGGGGCTGTTCGTGCCCTTCTCGGTCAGCGTGCCGCGCGTGGCGCGCATTTCCTCGGCAGACAGGTCACACACGTAGGCTTTGCCGTCCTTGATCAGTTTCACGGCAAATTCGTAGCACTTTTCAAAGTAGTCCGAGCCGTAGAACACGCCGCCGGTGGGCTCGGCACCGAGCCACATCAGATCCTCATAAATGGAATCCACGTACTCGGTGTCCTCCTTGGCGGGGTTGGTATCGTCATAGCGCAGATTGAAAAGCCCCCCGTACTTGCGTGCCGTCTCCACGTTGATCATGATCGCCTTGGCCGAGCCGATGTGCAGATAGCCGTTTGGCTCGGGAGGGAAGCGGGTGTGAACCTTCAGTTCGGGGTTCTTTTCCAGATCCGCATCAATGATGTCGTGTATAAAGTTACTTACAATCATTTCTTCCATGTTCGTACCTCTTATTGTTCAAGGGTTTGGAGCATCTTTTCGATGCGCGCACGCACGCGGGCTTCGCCCAGCGTCTGCATCACGGCGTACATATCGGGCGAATTGAGACGTCCCGTCACGGCCACGCGCAGGAACATACTCACGTCGGCCACACTGCCGCCAAAGGCCGCAGGATTCTCGCGATAGGCCTTCATATCCGAGGCGTAACCCATGCCGTCGGCCACTGCCTTGATCTTGTCAAACCACACGCCACTGTCGTCCGAAGCGTCGAAGGTGGCAAGGAAGCCGCGCAGTGCCTTGGCGATCTCGCTCTTTGCAAACTGCTCGGGATAGGCGTCGGTCACGCGGAACCAGTCCTCGTAGAAAAAGTCAAGATAGGGCTTGACGTCTGCCCATACGGCAAAATCTTTGCGGGGCTTCTTGCCGCCGCGTCCGATAGACAGGATCTGCTTGGCGTAAGCGGGATCGGCCGTGAAATGCTCATAGAGTTCGGTGTCGAACTCACGGGCAAAGTCCAGCACGCCCTCGTACACCTCGTCCGCGCTCATGCGCGAGATCACGTTCTTGGATACGTCGCGCAGTTTGGCCGCGTCAAAGAGAGATCCTGCGGGATTCATCTTCTTGTGCGAGAACTTAAAGTCGTTTACGTCGGCGTCGGGATTGGCACGGCGCCAGTCCTCAAAGTTGGAGTTGAGCACCGTCATCAGGTACTCGTATACCGACTGCACGGGGAAACCCGCGGCGCGGTAATAGGTGAGCGCCAACTCGGGATCCTTGCGCTTGGAAAGTTTGCGCTTGCTCTCGCCGTCCATCTTCATCAAGGGACCGATGTGCAGATACTTGGGCGGCTTGAAGCCGAGCGAGCGGAACAGTTGCAGATGGAAGGGGAGCGTGGGGAGCCACTCGTCGCCGCGCACCACGTGCGTCGTGCGCATCAGGTGATCGTCCACCGCGTGTGCGAAGTGATAGGTGGGAATACCGTCGGACTTGAGGAGCACGTGATCGATGTCATTCTCAGTCACCTCCAGGTTGCCCTTGATGAGGTCGGTGAACTTGATCTTGTTCTCAATCGAGCCTGTGGAACGGTAGCGGAGCACGTAGGGCATACCCTTGTCCATCTCGGCCTTGATCTCCTCAAGCGAGCGGTCGCGCCATACGGCCCATTTGCCAAAGTAGCCGAAATTGGCCTTTTCCGCCTCCTGACGGGCGTGAATGTCGGCCAGTTCCTCCTCGGTGCAGAAGCAGGGATACGCCTCGCCCTGAAGCACAAGTTGCTTGGCGTAGACGTGGTAGATATCCACGCGCTGACGCTGGCGGTAGGGGCCGTAGTTGCCCGCGTCGCCGTCAATGGTCGCACCCTCGTCAAAGAGAATATTGTAGTGCTTGAGGGATTCGATCAGGATCTCCACGGCACCGGGGACCTCGCGCTTGGCGTCAGTGTCTTCTACGCGCAAAAACAGCGTGCCGCCCGATTGGTGGCAAAGGCGCTCGGAGGTGAGACCCTGCACCAGATTGCCCAGATGCACAAAGCCCGTGGGGCTGGGTGCCATACGCGAGACGATCGCGCCCTCGGGCAACTCGCGGACAGGGAAGAGTGTTTCCATATCCTCGGGTGTGCGCGTGACGTGGGGGAAGAGTAATTCAGCAAGTGCTTTCGTATCCATAATGTAACCTCTATGTCGTTGAATTATTAGAATAATCTGTCCAGTGCCTCACCAAGCGTGGCGCCCTCGCCGTGCCCGGGGTAGATGCGAAGCGTTCGGGGAAGTCCCTCAAGCGAGCGGAGCGAAGCGAGGAGTGCGGCGGGATCTCCGCCGTAAAAATCGGTGCGACCGTAGCCCGCGGCAAACACAGTATCACCCGTGAAGAGTGCGTTTCCCATGCGGTAGAGCACCGAGCCGCGCGTGTGCCCCGGGGTGGAGATCACGTCAAAGGTCAGTGCGCCAAACGCAAGGTGCTCGCCGTGCGTGAGCAATCTGTCGGGCGCCCTATAGACCGCGTTGCGGCCAAAAAAGATCGCGTAGGCGTTTTTGGTGCCGTCCGGGGGCAACTCGGCGTCACTCTCGTGCAAACAGACGGGCACACCTGTCTCCGCGCTCACCGCGTCCAGCGTCAGCAGATGGTCAAAATGCCCGTGCGTGAGCAGGATCGCGTGCAACGTAGCGTCACAAAGGGCCGCGCGGATCTCGGCCACGGGAGCGGTGCAATCGATCAGCACGGCGTCCTTATCCTCACGGACAAGATAGGTGTTTGCGGCAAAGCCACCGGGGAAGAGCGTGCGTATCTCCATTTTGCAGATCCCCCTTTGGCATACATACAATTAGTATACCATATTTTCGTGCATTTGTCTACCTATTTTACGTAAAAAATGCACCCACCGTGAGGTGGGTGCATTGTGACGTATAAATTATTCCTCGTCCTCGGAAACAAAGCCCTCGGCAAGTGCGATCTTCCAGTAGTTCGCAAGTTTTGCTTCGGTGAAGTCAGCCACGCTGAAGAATCCGCTGTCAACCTTCTTCAACTTCTTGGAGCAAAGCGAGAAGTTCTTGTTGTAAACAACGGGGATAACGGGCATATCCTCCAGGAGCAGTACCTCTGCCTCCTGGAGCAGTGCGGCGCGCTCTTTCTCGTCCTTTGCGGCGAAGGCGGCCTCGATCTTGCCGTTATAGACCACGTCATTGTAGCCCGTGACGTGAGGCGTGACGCTGTACTGATAGCCGTCGGCCTCGGAGTAGGTGGTGGTCATAGCGTTGCCCGAGAAGGCGGCGGCAAAGGGGGCGAGATAGCCGAAGGCGTCCATGGAGGTGGAGCAGAGATCCAGTGCGATGACCTCAAAATCACCGCTCTCCAGTGCGACGCGGTAGGGATCCTCGAATGCGTCGGTCTTCTTGCCTTCCTCGTCCAGAATGGTCACGGCCTTGATCGCGTCTACCTTGACCTTGAAGCCCAGTGCCTTCCAGGCCTCGGCGGCCATCTCGGCGGCCAGTACCTGATCGGTCTGATAAGCGGAGACCTTGATGGAGAAGGAGTAGTCGCGAGGATTGATGTCAGCCAGTTCCAACAGTTCCTGTGCGGCCTCTACGTTGGGAGAGGTGGAAAGGAGTGCGGCGGCTTCCTCACGGTAGGTGTCGTTCTTGTCCGCGCGGTAGAATACGCCGTTCGGTACCAACGCGTCAGCGGCATCGGCAAATACCAACGCTTTTGCGATCGCATCGCGGTCGAGTGCAAGCGAGAGTGCTTCTCTCACATAGGCACTGGCAAAGAGCTTGGTGCCGTTTACGGACGCGTTCTGGTTCATGTAGTAGACGTGAGTGGAGGTGGCGTCGGTCAGCGTGCCGTCCTCCAGAAGGTCCGCAAACGCCTCGGCGCTGCGGCCTGCTACGGGAATATTGCCAAGGTAGTACAGAGAGCCTGCCTCACGGGTGTCGAAGTTGGCGAGTTGCTCCTCAATGGGCTTGGTGTAGTCACAGACCAAGCGGAAGGGCGTGACGTACTTGTCGATCGGGTCGGACTTCTCCGCGCTTCTCTGGCGGTAGTAGTAACTGTTTCTCTCCAGAACGAAGCCGTCCTCCTCGTCATAGTTCATCGAACGAACCATGAAGGGGCCACTGCAATACAGTGCCGTGGTGCTCTTTGCCCAGTCGGCATTGAACTCCACGATATCGTCACGCATGGGATAAAGTGCGGGCGAGCACAGCACCTTGAGGAAGGCGTCGATGTCTACGTCGTACTCGAACTCGATCTCCAGCGTGCTGGGATCGGAGGCGGTCACCTTAAGGTCGTCCACCGAATAGCCCTTTTCACCGTTTGCGATCTTGCGTGCGTTCTTGATGTCGTACAGGAGCGCGGCGGCGGGATGAGAGGTGTCGGAGGAGAAGAGTCTGCGGAAAGCAAACTGGGCGTGAATGGAGGTCAGGGGAGAACCGTCGGACCAGTGCGTATCCTTCAACTCCAGTACGAGCGTATAGGTTTCCTCCTCCTCGTCAACGATGTACTCGTACTTGTCAACGAGTGCCTTTTTCGGGTCACCGTCTTCATCGGCCTCAAACAGGCCCTCGAAGAGCAGGTCAACGATCTGCAATGCGTCGGCATTGTTGAACGCAACGAGCGGATCGAAATTGTAGATCGGCTCGGACAGGTACATACGGATATACGCGCCCTTGTCCTCCTCACCGTGCGAGCAAGCCGCAAAGCAGGGCAACAGCATCACACAGCAAAGCACCAACGCAATCACTTTTTTCATCATGTTGGGGTTCCTCCTTGGTTCCATCGCACACGTTGCGTGTGCGGTAGCATAATGACACGCTATATTATAACATATAAAGCACTTGAATTCAAGCGAATTTGAAGCGGTGGGGGGAAGGTTTGGACACTTGCACAATATTTTGTCTAAAAATTGGGAGGATTGCACATAGAAAAAGGCCGAATATCGCATAATAAAAAAACGGAATGTGAACAAAGGGAGGCGGTAACGTGGAATTTCTGCGCAGTGACCTTGCCGCAGAGTGTGGCGCGGGCGGTACGGGCGAGGGGATCCGTGCTAGGGAACTGGAGTGCGAGGGTGTGCGCATTCTGCACGTTCGCATTTGCACGCGCGAGGCGGCTTCGCGGATCGGTAAGCCCGAGGGGACTTACGTCACGTTGGACTGCGGCAACGTCGCCACTATGGCGGCGCACATCGGTGACCGCGTCCGTTGCGCGATTGCCGTGGAGATCCGCGATATGGTGGAGCGTATGTGCGGCAGATCGGTGGGAGAGGGACTTTGCGTGCTTGTGGCGGGGCTTGGAAATGCCGACGTTACCCCCGATGCGCTGGGGCCCGAAACCGTATCGCATCTGGCAGTCAACCGCTTGCTCCCGCGCGAGGAGATCGCCCTTGTCAAAGGGAAGGGACACTGCACCATGGCCGCACTTGCGACGGGCGTTAGTGCCAAAACGGGGTTAGAAACAGCCGAATTTTTGCGAGGCGCTGTCTCGGTCGTACACCCCGATTTGCTCATTGTCGTGGACGCGCTTGCCGCCCGTTCTCCCGACCGTCTCGGCACCACGGTGCAGCTCTCGGATACGGGTATTTGCCCTGGATCGGGCGTCGGCAGTCGCACCACGCCGCTTGACCGCGACACGTTGGGTGTGCCTGTTATGGCGATCGGTGTGCCTACTGTGGTGGATTCCGCCACGCTGGTGCGCGATGCGTTGCATCGGGCGGGATACGGGGAGCTCTCGGAGGAATTGCGGGATTCGTTGCAAAGCGCGCGCCGCTTTTTCGTGGCACCGAGGGAAATTGACCTGCTCGTCAAGGGCGCGGGGCTTTTGCTTGCCGAGTCGCTGGAAAAGGCGTTGATCGGTGATGTGTTATAAGACGAAAAAGAACGGTTTTAGCACCCGTTAGGGCACTAAAACCGTTCTTTTTCTATATTTTTTCGGGGAAATTATTTAGTCAGAACCTTGACAAAGGCCTCGATGCGCTCCAGCGCCTTGGTGATGTGCTCCACCGAGTAGGCGTAGGAGATACGGGCAAAGCCCTCGCCGCTCTCGCCAAAGGCCGTGCCGGGCACGATGGCACACTTGTGTTCGTACAAGAGACGGTTGCAGAACTCGTCACTGGTGAGACCGTATTTGCCGATGTAGGGGAAGATGTAGAAGGCGCCTTCGGGCTCGAAGCACTCGATGCCGATATCGCGCAGACCCTTCAGAATGTACTTGCGGCGGCGGTCATAATCCTCTGCCATCATACGGATATCATCGTCACCGTTGCGCAGTGCCTCCACGGCAGCATACTGGCTCGTGGTGGGGGCGCACATAATGGCGTACTGGTGGATCTTGAGCATCTGCTCGGTGATGGGGGCGGGTGCGGCCAGGAAACCCATACGCCAACCCGTCATTGCATAGGCCTTGGAGAAGCCGCTGGCGATGATGGTTCTCTCCTGCATACCCTCAAGCGAAGCGATGGAGCAGTGCTTGCGGCCGTAGGTCAACTCGGCGTAGATCTCGTCGGACAGAACCACGATGTTGGTGCCGCGCAGAACGTCCGCGATGCCCTCCAACTCCTCCTTGGTAAGGATCGCACCCGTGGGATTGTTGGGGTAGGCGAGTACCAGCATTTTGGTACGGGGGGTGATCGCGGCGCGGAGCGCCTCGGGGGTGAGTTTGAAATTGTCCTCAAACTTGGTCTCTACGATCACGGGCGTGCCGCCTGACATCTTGACGATGGGCTCGTAACAAACGAAGCAGGGCGTGGGAACAATCACCTCGTCGCCGGGCTCTACCACGGCGCGAATCGCAAGGTCAATGGCCTCACTGCCACCCACGGTCACAATGGTCTCGGCAGGAGCGTAGTTCAGGCCAAAACGGCGGGTGAGGTACTTGCTGATCTCCTCACGAAGTTCGGGCGTACCTGCGTTGCCCGTGTAAGAGGTCTTGCCCTCTTCCAGACTCTTGATGCCCGCGGCACGGATGTGGTCGGGCGTCACAAAGTCGGGCTGACCTACGGTCAGGCCCACCACGTCCTTCATACTCGGGTCGTTGAGCAGGTCGAAGAACTTACGAATGCCCGATTTTTTCAGGCTGACAACGGTTTTGGAGAGAATGGCACTGTAATCCATCATGTCTTTGTCCTTTCTGTTTCGGAAAAATTATTTATGATTGACGAGTTGAATAATGTTGTCGTACGTCAGGCCGTATTTGGCTGCGATATCTCGCGCGTAACTCTTTCCGTCGGGCTTGGTACGCAGAATGCGGAAGGAACGGCGTCCTTCCTCCTCGATGCCCGCCACCAGAGTGTCGATGGGGGCGCCACCCTCGGGTGCGGTGCGCGCGTTGATGTTGTCGATCTCGGCGGCAAGTTCATGCAAGTGCGTGGAGAAGATACAACGGCAACCCACACGGGAAAGCCCCGCCAGCACCTCGGCGGCAATATAGGAGGCCTCAAAGGAGCCCGTGGAGGAAAGCGATTCGTCCAGGAGCACCAGACTCTCGTTCGTCACAGCGGCGAAGATCTCGCCAAGACGCGCGCATTCCTCGCCAAGACGTCCTTTGTCAATGGTGTCGTCCGCGCCCGTGGGGAAGTGCGTGAAGATGCCGTCAGCAGGGCTCACGGTCGCACTCTTGGCGGGTAGGAACAGTCCGAGTTGTGCCATGACGAGTGCCTCACCCACGGCACAGGTGATCACGGATTTACCGCCGCGGTTGGGGCCTGTGAGCACGTAGATCGTCGCTTTTTCGTCAAATGTGACGTCGTTGGTGACAACGGGTTCACTGATCTTGAGCGCCACGGCGGGGTTGTAAAGCCCCACGGCGGAAAATGCACGCTCGGATGCGGGACGCACGTCGGGCACGCAGAGTGTGTTGCCCTTCAGACGGAGCGCGCGCATGAGATTCGTGCCCTTTTGCAAAAACTCAAACTCGGGCAAAAGTTCCAGAAGAAAATCGGTGTTCTCCAGCACGTAGGTCTGCACGATGCGCTTCCAGGAGCGAAGGGATTGACGGTAGACGTCGCCGATGGCGGAGTTGAATGCCAGCGAAAGCGCGGTCTTTTGGTTCTCGCTTTGCTTTTTGCCAAAGGGGACGAGATCCGCGATGCAGGTGTACGCATCCTCTTTGAAATTCAGACGCATGATCTTGTGGAGTGTGTCGCCCGAGCGGAAGGACTCGGGATTGATGGCCAGCACGCCCGCCTCACGCGGACGGAGTTGTGCATCGAGATTGACGCCGATGGTCACGCTCTTGATCTCGCGCACGCGCTTGGTGAGTTCCGCGAGACGCTCGTTGAGTTCGGCGTAATATTCGCTTTCCACCAGTTCCTTGATATAGGATTGCAGGCGGCACAGTGCGTCGCTTTCAAAGGTGATCTCGTTCTTGCAGATGCCCTGATACAGTACCTCAATACTGGAAATATAGAGTTCGATCTCGGTCATACTGGAGAGATAATCCGCGGTGTTTCCGCTATCCTGCTGCAGTCGGCGGAGTTCCATGATGTCGAAGAGTACGGGCAGGAGTTTGGCGAGCGTGCGGCTGATCTCCTCATGCGCCAACATATCCGCAAAGACCTGCTGACGGTAACGAATGACGTCGGGATCTGTGGTCACAAGGTCCGCCGCCGCAGCGTTTTTAAGGGGTAGTACCTCGTCAAGCCCCAACTCCTCCAGCGTGAAGGTATCGATGCGAGGCACGTCTGTGCCCGACAGGTGCGCGGCCTTGTGGTCGGCCGTAGGATAGAGCAGACTGAAGCCGTTCATGCTCTCGTTGGTCATCATACTGCCTCCTTTCGCGGAATCGGATACGTGATATCCCCGTTTCGCGTGGGGATCGTTAGTTCGGTAAAGCCGCACGTAAGGAGCAACTCGCACGCGGCGTCAAAATTGCGCGCAATGGCCGTGGGCTCGTGTGCGTCCGAGCCAAGGCAAACGCGCGTGCCGCCGCGCTCACGGTAGAGCGTGAGCAGTTCGGCAGGGGGGAGGGCATAGCCCATCGCCAGATCCGAAGTGTTGAGTTCAAGCACAAGACCGCGCGCGACGATCTTGTCAAACAGGCGGCAAAGCCCTTCGCGGTGTCTCTCGTAACACAGCCGTCTGCCCTGACGGAACATATAACGCTCCATGTAGGTCAGATGCGTGATCACGCGTACCTCGGGAAAATCGCAAACGTCCAGCGATTCTGCCAGCACGCGGTCAAAGAGCGCCGCGCAGTCCTCGTCGGTGTAATTTGCGTAGTCAAAGAAGTAAAAGTCTTCCTCGCCTTTGAGGTTGTGGAGTGAACCGAGTACGATGTCATAGGGGTGGCGCGCCAGGATCTCGAGCGATTGCTCGGGATACTGGGGGGCTTGCCCCAATTCGATGCCCCAGAGAATGGTGAGGCGATCCTTGTACGTCTCCTTGGCCGCCGTGATCGTGCGATAGGCCTCGTCACGGTCGGTGGGCACGTAGCGTCCCTCTACCTCGCCGTTGATGTCGCAGTGATCGGTGATGGCAATATGGGAAAGTCCCGCGTGGATCGCGGCCTTGGCAATATTGTCGATCGTCGCGGTTTCACCGCCGTCAAAGGAATATATACTGTGCATGTGCAGATCGGCGAGCATACGGGCCTCCTTTTGAGAATCATATACGGTAAGTATAACATATAAAGTATAACATATAAGAGGGGGGATTGTAAAGGGCTTTGCAAAAAAACCTCGGCTTTTTTCGACTTGCCAAAGCCGCACATTTGTGGTAGAATGAAAGGAGAAACACACGGAGGTCACCGATGAAGACGTTTATGGACAAGGACTTTCTGCTTACTACCGAAACGGCGCGGAAGTTGTATCACGGCGTGGCGGCACAGTTGCCCATCGTGGATTATCACTGCCACCTTTCCCCGCGGGAGATCGCCGAGGACAAGCGCTATGCCAATATCACCGAACTGTGGCTCTATGCCGATCACCACAAGTGGCGCGCGATGCGCGCTTGCGGTATCTCGGAGCGCTTCATCACGGGAGATGGTTCGGACTATGAAAAATTCCGTGCGTACTGTACCTGCATGCCTCGTCTTGCGGGCAATCCGCTCTATCACTGGAGTCATCTGGAACTGCGCCGCTACTTTGATTGCGACCTTGTGATCAACGAGGAGAATTGCGATGCCATCTGGGCACTCACGGCCGAAAAACTGGCCGAGCCCGAATGGAGCGTGCGCTCTCTTCTGCTCCGCTCCAACGTGCGCGTGATCGGCACCACCGACGATCCTTGTGACGATCTTGCGTGGCATCGCGCGCTTGCCGAGGAGCACTTTCCCGTGCGCGTTCTGCCTACCTTCCGCCCCGACCGCGCGCTGGATCCCGTGCGGCGCGACTACCGCGACTACATCGCGGCACTGGGAAAGGCAAACGGCGTGGAGATCACGGATCTTGATACGCTTTGTCGTGCACTTACCGTGTCGCTTGACCGATTTGCCGCACAGGGCTGTCGCGCCGCTGATCACGGCCTTGACGAAATGGTGCGATATGCCCGCCCCGATCCCTATCACGCCGACCTCGTGCTCAAAAAGGGATTGGCGGGGGAAGAAAGAGCGATCAGCGAGGAGGAACTCGCGCTCTTTCAGACCTATCTGCTCCGTTTCCTTGGCCGTGAGTACGTGAAGCGGGATATGGTGATGCAACTGCACTTCGGTGTGTTGCGCAACCCCAATAGCACCATGTACAAAAAATTAGGTGCGGACGCGGGATTCGATACCGTTCACGGGGCAAATTGTATTGCACCCCTGGCGCGCCTGCTGGACGATCTGTCCGCATGGGGCGCACTTCCGCGCACCGTGCTCTATTCGATCAACGCATCGGATAACGATGCCGTGGCGGCACTGTGCGGCGCGTTCAGCGGGGGCGAGGACGGTGTGCCGCGCGTGGTGCAGGGCAGTGCGTGGTGGTTCAATGACCGCCTGGATGGCATGCGTGCACAAATGCGCTCCTTTGCGGGGCTTTCGGCCATCGGCAGTTTTCTTGGTATGCTGACCGATTCGCGCAGTTTTCTCTCCTTCTCGCGGCACGAGTACTTCCGCCGTATTTTCTGCGATCTGCTCGGCTCCTGGGTGGAGGAAGGCCTCTATCCCTGCGACGAGCAAGCGCTCCGCTCGCTTGTGTGTGACGTGTGCCAGCACAACGCCGAGCGTTATTTCGGGTTTTAATAAAAAGGCCCCCGAACGGGTGCGA
>JAZSGQ010000040.1:0-14974 GCA_045532805.1 Eubacteriales bacterium | reverse complement strand
AAAAGACGAAGAAAGCGCTGCTGTCTTCTGAAAACAACCTCCGCCTTGCCAATGACAAGGCCGACGACCTGAGCATCAAGAAGCTGACGAAGAACGCGCCCTCCGTCAAGGCCATGTTTGACGAGTTGAAGCGGAATCAGTGAGTGAATCCATTTTGAAGGCAAAAAAAGCGTACCCCCTCTTTCCCTGACATAAACAGTCGGGTAAGAGGGGGATTTATTGTTCATGGGGGATAGTCAGTCATGGCGTCCCTTGGGAGCATAAGCAGCCCACTACACCTTGATATGATCCCATTTTTCGCTGCGGTAGCGCTTGATCATCAGCGCCATGCGTACAGTCATATCGCAGACAGTGGCCATCCAGGCAGCCACCAGCGCAATATCGCTGCGGTGGAGGATATTCTGGCACACATAAACACCGGCCAGCGCCAGCACCGGGCGGATGCAGGTGACCGTCAGCAGCATGACGCGGGCGGTGTATTTCACATCGCCTGCACCGCGCAGCGCGCCGGAAGCGACCACGGAGAGCATCTGCAGCGGCTGAAGGATGCCCAGCACGATCATGACCATCTCTGCCATGGCGCGCACGGACTCGGATTCACCGGGATTGATAAACATGTTCACCAGCGGAGCCCGCAGCAGCACACAGGCCGTGGCCAGCATGAGGCCCGCAGCCAGAGAGAACCGCTGGGCCAGCGTACCATAAATATGGGCAAGATCGCGGCGCTTGCGGCCCAGCATCTGTCCCACCAGGGAGGTGCCGGCAATGCCCAGACCATCCGCACAGGAGAAGGAGAGGTTCAGGAACTGACAGCAGATCTGATGGGCGGCAAAGGCGTCCGTGCCCAGGTCAGCCACGATGCGGGCGTAGGCAAAGAAGCCGATGCGCATGGCAAGCTGCTCCACCATGGCTGAAGAACCCACCTGCACCAGCGCCTTGCCGCTTTCCATGTCAGGCTTCCAGTTGTCGCCCGGGCTCAGCTTCAGAAATCCGTGATGGTCATGGAAAACAGCGCGGACGCTCAGCGCAAAGCCGACCACCATGCCCAGCGCCGTGGCCAGGGCAGCGCCATGCACACCCAGCTTCGGGAAGGGCCCGACGCCATTGATGAGCAGGTAGTTGAAGATCACATTGACCACATTGGAGGTGATGTTCACCTGCATGGTCAGCTTGGTGTTGCCCACGCCGCGCTGTGCCGCGCAGATGCCCATCGAGAGCGCCTGGAAGGGAAGCGCAAAGCCCAGAATGGTGAAGTAATCCGTGGACAACTCCAGCGTACGGCCCTCCTCAGCACCAGCAAAGCGCATCAGCGCGCTGCTCATGGGCAGAAGCACCGCCATCAGCACCGCTGAGAGCAGCAGGATCATCACGATGGCGGTTCTCAGCGCCGCATTGGCTTCTTCCCGGCGGTTTTCGCCCTTGCGGCGGGCCACCACGGCCGTGATGCCCACGTTCAGCGCAAAGAACAGGCACAGCATGGTCATTCGGGGCTGGTTCACCAGACCAACTGCCGCCACCGAATCGGTGCCCAGACCGCTGACCATCACCGTGTCAATCATGCTGATCAGAGAGATCAGCACCATTTCGCACACGGAAGGAATGGCAATGCTGATGTACTGCTTGTACATCTCCCGGCCTGCGGGAATATCTGCGCTTTGGCCGCGCATGGAAGCAGGCAGCATGCGCCGCACATCAAAAAATGAAAACAGCTTCTTGAACATGTTTCGATGCCTCCGGTATCAAGCTGATCGCTTGCTTGCATTTTCTCAATTCGTTTGCGATGAAAGTGGATTCATCCGCTTTCCATATTTCTTCTACATGGTAGCACGGCGGCTGACGAAAATCAATATATGCAGGCAAAAAACAGCATAAACAAAAACCCCTCTCTCCTTGCGGAAAGAGGAGCAAATGTATTTACATTTGATACCCGCGAGATGAATTACAGCTCAGCGAAGTACTTGATGGTGCGAACCATCTGAGAGGTGTAGCTGTTCTCGTTGTCGTACCAGGAAACAACCTGAACCTGATAGGTCTCGTCGTCGATCTTGGACACCATGGTCTGGGTTGCATCGAAGAGAGAACCGTAACGCATACCGATCACGTCGGAGGAAACGATCTCCTCCTCGTTGTAGCCGTAGGACTCGGTAGCAGCGGCCTTCATAGCGGCGTTGATACCCTCCTTGGTTACGTTAGCACCCTTCACAACAGCGATCAGGATCGTGGTAGAGCCGGTGGGGGTGGGAACACGCTGAGCGGAACCGATCAGCTTGCCGTTGAGCTCGGGGATAACCAGGCCGATTGCCTTAGCGGCACCGGTGGAGTTGGGAACGATGTTCTGTGCGCCTGCACGTGCACGGCGAAGATCGCCCTTGCGCTGAGGACCGTCAAGGATCATCTGGTCACCGGTGTAAGCGTGAACGGTGGTCATGATGCCGGACTGGATTGCAGCGTAGTCGTTCAGTGCCTTTGCCATGGGAGCCAAGCAGTTGGTGGTGCAGGAAGCAGCGGAGATGATCTGGTCATCAGCGGTGAGGGTGTTGTGGTTTACGTTGTAAACGATGGTCTTGAGGTCGTTGCCTGCGGGAGCAGAGATAACAACCTTCTTGGCGCCTGCCTGAATGTGAGCCATGGACTTCTCCTTGGAGGTGTAGAAGCCGGTGCACTCCAGAACAACGTCAACACCGAGCTTGCCCCAAGGGCAGTCAGCAGCGTTCTTCTCAGCGTAGATGACGATCTCCTTGCCGTCAACGATGATAGAATTCTCAGTAGCCTCAACGGTGTGAGCGTTCTCGCCCATCTTGCCGCAGTAGGGGCCCTGAGCCGTGTCGTACTTGAGCAGGTGAGCAAGCATCTTAGGGCTGGTCAGATCGTTGATGGCAACAACCTCGTAGCCCTCAGCAGCGAACATCTGGCGGAAAGCCAGACGACCGATACGGCCAAAGCCGTTAATAGCAACTTTAACAGACATGTTAAAATCCTCCGTGTTTTTTAATTTTGTGGGAAATTTTGCATCTCTCATATTTTATCTTATTTTTATAGTCTTGACAAGTCCTTTGTTAAAATTTCATCATATTTTCTCAAAGCAAGGGCTTACCGTGTGCGATTTTTGGTTGATTTGGCAATTTTAACCATAAGGAAGTCGAATACGCGACGCCCTTACTCCTCGAAAAGAGCACGCGCGGCGGCCAGTTTTTGGGCGGCGGCCTCGGCGCTCTCGGCCATCATGCAGTAGTAGTACTTGCACTTGGGCTCGGTGCCGCTGGGGCGCACGGCCACAAAGCCACCGTCCGCAAGGATATAGCGGAGCACGTTGGAGGAAGGAAAGCCCGCCCCGATCATTCTCTCGGACAGATAATCCTCCACGTCAACCACGGCAACGTCCCCTACGCTTCTCGGGGGATCGGCGCGCAGTGCTTCCAGGAGCGAGGCGATCTTCTGCACACCCGCGGCACCCTTGTGCTCCACACTCACGACCTTGTCAAGGCAGTAGCCGTAGGTCGCGTAGCATTCCTCCATCACGTCCCAGAGCGTCTTGCCCTGCGTCTTATAGTAGGCGGCAGCCTCGCACAGCATCAGTGATGCCTGCACGGCGTCTTTGTCTCTCGCAAAATCCGCGATCAGACAACCGTAGCTTTCCTCGTAGCCGAACACGTAACTGCGATCGCCCGTCTGCTCCCACGTGTGGATCTTGTCGCCGATAAACTTAAAGCCCGTGAGCGTCTTTTGTACGGCCACGCCAAAGTGGTCGCACACGCGGTCACCCAGTACGGAGGTCACGATGGTATTGCACATCACGGCATTCGCAGGGATACTGCCCGTCTCATGGCGGTAGGTGAGGATATAGTGCAACAGCAGTGCGCCCGACTGGTTGCCCGTCATCAGTTCGTACTTGCCGTCACGCAGTGCCGCCACACCCAGGCGATCACAGTCGGGGTCGGTGGTGATCACGATGTCCGCGCCTTCTCTTTCGGCATATTCCAGTGCCAGATCATAGGCCACGGCGTTCTCGGGATTGGGACTCTTGGTGCCTGCAAAATCGGGGTCGGGCTCACACTGCTCGACAACGGGGAGCACGCGATAACCACAGCGGTCAAGCACCGTGCGAACAGGCACATTTCCCGTACCGTGTTGGGGGGAATAGACCACACGAAGGTCGCCTGCCGCCACGTCGCGGCGCAACCGGATGCCCATCACAGCGGCGTAATACGCCTCGTCCACGGACGCGTCCAGCACCTGGATCAGATCCCCTGCTTCCTCCACATCAAGCGAGCGAATGGTGAGCGGATCCTCAATGGCGTTGATCACCTCGGTGAGCACGTCGGTGTAGCGGGGCATAAGTTGACACCCCTGCTCGTCATACAGCTTATAGCCGTTGTATTCGGGGGGATTGTGCGAAGCGGTGATCATCACACCGCCCACGGCGTGACAGTGCCGCACCGCAAAAGAGAGTTCGGGGGTGGGACGGAGCGCATCGAAGATGAAAGCCTTGATGCCGTGTGCCGCAAGCACGCCTGCGGTCTCCATACAGAACTCGCGGCTCATACGGCGGTTGTCGTGTGCGATGACCACACCGCGCGCGGCGGCCTTGGCACCCACGTATTTCGTAAGATACTGCGCATAGCCCTCGGTGGCTTTGCGGACGGTATAGCGGTTCATGCGGTTGGTACCCGCACCCAGCACACCGCGCATACCCGCCGTGCCAAAGGCCATATCCGTGTAGAAACGGTCGGCGATCTCGGCATCGTCGTCCGCGATCGCGGCAAGTTCCGCGCGCGTGCTCTCGTCGGTCGCCTCGCTGTGGAGCCACAGATCATAGTATTGCTTGTAATCTCTCATAGTTGCCCTCCCTTTTTCTTGTTACCTTTAGTATAGCACACACTCACCCGTTTTTCAAGTGCGGCCCCCCGACAATCGCCCCCCAAAATGCGACATCTTTGCAGAAATTCGCGCGTGCGCGCTTGACATTTGCGGTGTTTGAGTCTATAATGTACCTGTATATCTATATCACGAAAGGAATATCGTTATGGCTAAAGAGAAAAAGTTGGTGGAGCAGATCACCTCGATGGAGGAAGATTTTGCAAAATGGTACACCGACATCTGCAAGAAAGCAGACCTCATCGACTATTCGTCCGTTAAGGGCTGTATGATCATTCGCCCCTACGGCTACGCCATTTGGGAGAATATTCAGAAGATCCTCGACACGCGCTTCAAGGAACTGGGTCACGAGAACGTATATATGCCCATGTTCATTCCCGAATCCCTGCTGAACAAGGAAAAGGATCACGTCGAGGGCTTTGCGCCCGAGGTGGCCTGGGTCACCCACGGTGGCAGTGAGCGCCTCACCGAGCGTATGTGCGTACGCCCCACCTCCGAGGTGCTGTTCTGCGAGCATTACGCCAACATCATCAACTCCTACCGTGACCTGCCCAAACTCTACAACCAGTGGTGCTCGGTCGTGCGTTGGGAAAAGACCACCCGCCCCTTCCTTCGCTCGCGCGAGTTCTTGTGGCAGGAGGGTCACACGATGCACGCCACCGCCGAGGAGGCAAGAGCCGAGACCGTGCAGATGCTGAACGTCTACGCTGACTTCCATCAGAACGATCTGGCCATTCCCGTGATCAAGGGCCGCAAGACGCCCAGTGACAAGTTTGCAGGCGCCGAGGACACCTATGCCATCGAGGCACTGATGCACGACGGTAAGGCACTCCAGGCCGCCACGTCGCACTATTTTGGCGACGGCTTTGCCAAGGCCTTTGACATCACCTACACCGACAAGGAAAACAAGATGGTATATCCTCACCAGACCTCCTGGGGCTGTACCACCCGTATGATCGGTGGCATCATCATGACCCACGGCGATGACCGCGGTCTTGTGTTGCCCCCTGCCGTGGCACCCATTCAGGTCGTCATCGTGCCCATCGCCGCCCACAAGGAGGGCGTGCTGGAGCGTTGCGCCGCACTGCGTGACGAGCTTTTGGACGCAGGCGTGCGCGTGAAGATGGACGACAGCGATCAGAGCCCCGGCTGGAAGTTTGCGGAATACGAGATGAAGGGCGTGCCGCTCCGTATCGAGATCGGCCCCCGCGATTTGGAGCAGAACCAGTGCGTCGCCGTTACCCGTCACAACGGTGAAAAGCAGTTCGTCTCCCTGAACGGTATTTCCGACACCGTTTCGGCACTTCTTGTGGCCGTACACGACGGTATGTTCCAAAAAGCGCTTGAAAACCGCGAGCGCCGCACCTTTGTATGTCACAACCTCGACGAGGTCACCAAGGCGCTCGAGGCAGGCGACGGCTTCATCAAGGGTATGTGGTGCGGCGAGGAGGAATGCGAAGACCGCGTCAAGGAGCAAACGGGCGTTGGCTCGCGTTGCATTCCCCTGGACACCGAGGAACTCGGTCCCGTCTGTATGTGCTGTGGCAAGCCCGCCAAGCACATGGTGCTTTGGGCAAAGGCCTACTGATAACATTTTGGCGGGGCTCGGCGCACACCGTCGGTCCCCTCTTTTTTAGCCGCACGGAAATCGAACGCGCAAGGTTTGAAAGGATAGATTGCCGCCCATCCCGCGCCGCATTTTTCTTAAATATCCGCATATTCCTCAAAAAATGCGACTTGACTTGGCGGCAATCTATTCCTTTGAAACTGCGAGCACCCTCCGGCAAATAAATTTTTGATGGATTTTGCCGTGGCAAGGCGCAGACAAGTGCGGACTTTTCAAGACTTGACGTGTCAAAAGACACGAAAATTTATTGCCGCAGGGCTTACGTATTCGATTCCCGTGCGGCTACGAAAGGAGATAGATCATGTTACCCACCCCCGAAAGATACACCGTCTGGCCCCGTGTTATCCATGCAGGCACCCCCACGGAAATGACCATCATTCCCGAGGCACGCCTGTTCCTGTTCCCCGAGGGGGCAGCATATACCGTATACGTCAGCGGCGTCAACGATGACGAGCCCTGGTATCACGCACCCACCGTCTGGACCCCCTACGAGGTCGAGGCAAAGGGCGGCGTGCTTCGCTTCACCCACACCTTCCCCACCGAGCAGGAGTATCAGATCCGTCTGTACAGCGGCGAGGAGAAGATCGTGGACATCAACGTTTACGCGCTGGAATCCGACCTGTATGAACTGCGCCCCTTGCGCGGCGATCTGCACTCTCACACGTACCGTTCCGACGGTAAATGCGATCCTGCCGAGCTGTTCGGCCACTACCGTGAGATGGGCTTTGACTTCCAGGCGCTCACCGATCACAACCGCTACTACCCCGGCGGCGAGATCGACGAGGTTTTTGAGGGCGTGGATCTCGGCATTGCGCACGTGCAGGGCGAAGAGCTTCACACTCCCGGCTCCACCGTACACATCGTACACGCAGGCGGCAAGTCCAGCGTGACCGAGATCTACATCCACGATCGCGAGCGCTATGAGCGCGAGATGGTCGAATACCGCAAGAGGGTACCCGCCGAGATCCCCGAAAAGCAGCGCGAGCGCTATGCGGAGGCCATGTGGTCGACCGACCGCATCCACGAGGCGGGCGGCATTGCCATCTTCCCCCATCCCTTCTGGCGCCCCGGTCACAACCATTGCTACAACGTGTGTGACGATCTCACGCGCGCCTTCCTCAAGAGCGGTATGTTCGATGCGTTCGAGCTGGTCGGCGGCATGGGCCGTCACGGCATCAACCGCGCCGTGGCCCTCTGGCAGGAGCTCCGTGCCGAAGGGTATGACATCCACGTGGTCGGCTCGAGCGACGTGCACGACGTCACCGCCACGGACTTCCCCTGGCACTTCACCGTGTGCTTTGCCAAGGAGAACAGCAACGATGCCATCCTCGAGGCCGTGAAAAACGGCATGAGCGTGGCGGCAGAACTTACGGGTGTGGAGTACGAGCGCGAGTTCCGTGCGTACGGTAGTTTCCGCCTGGTGTCCTACACCCAATTCCTCTTCCGTTATTACTTCTCCTCCCTGCAGCGCATCTGCCAGGGTGAGGGCATTGCCATGCGCAACTACGCGATGGGCGTCACCCCCGCGGCAACGATCGAGGCGCAGGTGGCACAGACGCGCGACTTCTGCGACCGCTTCTTCGGCCGCAAGGCACCCGTTCTCCCCACCGCCGAGATGCTCGCCTTTGAGGACAAGTGGCGCGCACGCCATATGCAGAGCCCCAACACGCGCGGCAGTCTCATTGAATCCGCAGACAGCAAGCCCCGCCAAATGTAAAAAGAAGCCCCAACGGTGCGAATTTCGCACCGTTGGGGCTCTTTTTTTAGTGGTGGACGCACTACCGCAGTCACCAAGCGGTTATGAGATCACACCATCCACGCAATCTACAACGCCCAAGCCAACGCCGCCTCCAACCACGATGGCATACCATTGCGCCTTCGTCCCTGTGAAAACAACCTTCTCAAGCTTTTTACAAAAAGAAAATACACCGTCTTCAATCGCGCGCACGCTTGCGGGGATCGTTATTTCCCAAAGCAGAGCACACAGATCAAACGCACTCGTGCCAATAAAGGCCAATTGGCTGTTCTGGGGAATCACCACGCTTACAAGCGCGTCACAATTATAGAAAGCGGCCCGACTGATGAAACGGACACTTGCAGGAATTTCGATTCTCGTCAACCCGGTACAGTTGCTAAAGGCCGAAGGGCCAATCGTGATCAACTGACTGCTTGGGGCAAAGGTAACACTTACAAGTCTCTCATTCAATCCAAATGCACCGCCCGCAATAACTTTTGTTGTGGAAGGCACACAATGCTCGGTTACAACGCCCGCCTGTATGAGATAAAGGTATGGATTCTCTTCCGTTCCCAGATACCGCACATCATCATAAACCGTATAGGGCAACCTCTCACAACTGCCAAACGCCTTATAACCTAGATGGGTCACGTTCTCGTGAATTTTGATGCTTGCAAGTAAGGGACATGAGAAAAATGCATAGTCGCCAATCGAGGTCACTCCATCGGGAATGACAATGCTCGCAAGCGAATGACAGTCAGAGAACACGTAATTGCCAATGGAAGTAAGGCCTTTGGAAAGCGTCACGTCCGTGAGCGAATCGCAGTGGTAAAACGCCGCATCGCCGACGAACGTCACGTTATCAGACAGTCGGACACGTTCCAGCGAAGTGCATCCGTGAAAGGCATCGTTACCAATGAAGGTCACGCTTTCGGGGATCGTAATATTCACAAGTCCCTTGCACGCCCTGAAGGCACCTTCGTGGATGGCGGTTACACTGTCGGGTATCGTTACGCTTGTCAACCCCGCGCATTCGGAAAATGCACTTTGCGCCACAGAAGTGACTCCGTTGGGAATGACAATGCTCGAAAGCTTTTGGCAATTATAAAATGCAGACTTTCCAATGGAAAGCACACCGTCGGGAATGGTGATGCTCGTAAGTGCACTGCAAGAGGCAAACGCCCCACCGCCGATGACTCTTGTCGACGGATGGATCGAGCAATCGGTAATGTCATAATTCTCCGCTTTTATCAAATAGAGATAGGGCTCGTCTGCGGTGCCCCAATAATAGGCATGGTCATACAGGCGGTAGGTCAGCCCCTCACAAGCGGGAAACGCGGATTGCCCGATCTCCGCTATGTTCTCGTGGATACGCACGCTTGCAAGCGCAGTACAGCCCGAAAAAGCGCCGTCTCCGATCGAAGTCACTGTTTCGGGAATGACAACGTCCACAAGGCGTTCGCAATCCGCAAATGCACGCGCGCCAAGGCGGGTCTCCTGCGCCCCTTCTTCGAAGACGATGGAGGAAAGCTCTTGGCATCTTTCAAAGGCACTATTGCCGATCGAGGTCACGCTGCGGGGAATCGTGACACTCGTGAGCTTTTCGCAGTCATAAAAAGCGTTGTCGCCAATTACGGTAGCGCCCTGCGAAATTTTAATTTCCGTAAGCGATATGCAATAGCTGAACGTGCCCGCTTCGATCACACTCACCGTGTCGGGAATGGTGATCTTTTTCAGATCGGCGCCCAAAAATGCACATTCCCCAATGGAGGTTGCGCTGTCGGGAATGGCAACGTCGGCAAGCGCATCGCATTCCGCGAATGCATATTTGCCGATGGAGGTCACTCCGTCGGGAATGATCACACTCGCCAGATCATCACAATCGTAGAACGCATAGTCACCGATAACGTTTACGTCACCGAGAAGCAACTTGGCATCTTGGTCATCATACGGTATTCTTTTGAGGACGCGAGCAGGTGACGCGGGGTTATAAGCAACCGAATAGCGCGTATACGACGTTTCAACGTCCATACCATAGATCTTTTGAAGATCGTCCCAACTTACAACAAGGGTGTCGTTTGCGGTGTACAGACCCGGGCAACGGTAGCCGCAATACGTGCAAATGTTGGTTTTGTCATAGTCGTGAGGCCCGATCTCGTCTACGTAGGTATCTACGTAACGGTCACGGCAGCCAAGGCAGGTATGTATGGTGTACCCCCGCTCCACACACGTGGGATCTACCACAATATGCGCATAGGCATGCTTGTGCTCGGGCTCAAGATCGTCGGGCGTGTCGGTATGACCGTCGCAGGACACAAAACACAGCATCAGCAAAATGGCCAGCAAAAGAAAAAAACCCTTTTTCATACGATACGTCCTCCTTGGGATTTTTTCGGAGAGATTCCTCCAAAATTATTATACCATATGCAAAATACCGTGTCAAGACAACGCTATTCCGCCCCGCATCGGGGCACGTGCCTCCCGGGGTGAATTGCTTGACGCCCCAACGCGCACCCGCCAATCCGTACAATAAAAAACAAGGCCCAACGGTGCGAAATTCGCACCGTTGGGCCTTTTTTGTCATAACGTGAGCACCCTGCACATAAACTGAAGCACAACGCAAAGAGGAGGACTGTTATGTTTGTATATTCGATGCGCGCGGGGACGCTCCGTTTTTTTGCCATTGTCGGCGTGGCACTGCTGGCCCTTGTTATGCTGGTGGTCTTTGTGCCCGAACTGCAGCCCGTGGCGGCCGCGGGAGAGGTGAGCGAAGACGTGGAAACGATCCGATATGAAAAGATCAAAAGCAACGAGGAGCGCATCGCGTTCCTTGCACAGTTCGGTTGGGAAGTGACCGCCGAACCCGTAGAAAGTACGACCGTTACCATACCAAAAGAGTTTGACAAGGTGTTTGCCGCCTACAATGAATTACAACGCACCCAGGGGCTGGACCTCACCGAGTACGGCGGACGCACCGTGGAGCGTTATACCTATACCGTTACCAACTACAACGGCTATGAGGGTGCCGTGCTTGCCAATCTGCTCGTCTTTCGCGGGCGGGTGATCGGCGGCGATGTCTGCTCTGCCGATGCCGCAGGTTTTCTGCACGGCTTTGCCGCGCCCGAACAATAAAAAAGAACGCTCGCGCGCTTTCAAATTACCCCCTTGACGGTAAGAAATCGACTCCGCTTTCCCAAGGCAGAGTGCATACCGTCAGGGGGCTTTTTTTGCGCCGAGAGACGTCACCGACTTTTACAGTTTCGGCTTTTTGTGACAATTTTAGGGCACGAACGGGTGGTATATGGGACCTTATTTTGTATATTTGCCACAAAAATTAACTTTTTCTTCAAATTTTCGCGCAAAGCCCTTCCCTTCCAAATTATTTTATGTTATAATAATTACGAACATATTACGCGCATACCGTGGGGCGCCGTTGTTCAATATTAAGAGTTGGGAGAAAAACTATGAAACTCAGATCTGTCGCATTGCCCTTTGCAGTGCCCGCCATCATTCCCTGCCTGAAGGGTCTGGACGATTTTGGCCGCCTGCTGGTGTACGTTGCCGTAGTCGTCGCGCTGATCGCGCTGATCGTCATCTACGCCGTTTGTGCATCTCACGCCAAGAAGAAGAAGGCCGCAAAGAAAGTTGCCGCCGCACCCAAGGCACCTGCCGAACTGACCGACGCTCAAAAGGCCGCCGCCGAAGCCGCCGCCAAGAAGGCCGCCGCCGAGGAAGCACCTGCTGAAGAGGTTGTGGAAGAGGCCGTCGCCGAAGAGGCACCCGCCGAAGAAGTCGCGGAAGAGGCCGCAGTTGAAGAAGCACCCGTTGAAGAAGTAACCGAAGAGGCACCCGTCGAGGAAACAGTCGAGGAAGTGGTCGAAGAGACCGCCGAAGAAACTCCCGTTGTGGTCGTTCCCGTTACCGAGGAAACGGAAGAGGCAGAAGAAGAGGCAGAGGAAGCAACCGAGGCCGACGATAAGGAGTACGCACCCCTTGAGGCCAACGTACCCGTGATCTCCGCCGAGGGTAAGACCGTGGCATACTCCACCTACCGCAGATCCTTCCTGGCGCGCATCATCGCTTCTCCCGAGGACGTACAGGCCCGTTACGACGAGCTCAAGAACGCCCTGCTTTCCTACAAGAAGGTCAACGCCCGCATCAGCTGGAGCTACGAGTCCATCAAGTCGGGCCGCACGCAGCTTGCCAAGTTCGCTATCTGCGGCAAGACGCTGTGCCTGTTCCTTGCTATTGATCCCAACACGCTGGAGGATTCCAAGTACAACGTAAGCTACGTGGGCGACTCCAAGAAGTATGAAACCGTTCCCTGCCGTCTGCGCCTGACCTCCAAGAGAAGTGTCAAGTGGGGTCTGGAACTGATCGCTATCATGGCCGAGAAGGAAGGCCTTGAAGCAAACCCCAAGTACAAGGCAATCTCTTACGTACCCGCCAACGAGCCCGATGAGGTCCTGCTTGAGAAGGGCCTGATCAAGAAGGTTCAGTAAAATCTGCAAAACATAAAAAAGCCGACGTCTTGCGACGTCGGCTTTTTTTACAAGAACCGCTTGAGCAGCTCCAGATTGTGCTCCTCAAAGGCAATTACCTCGCGCGCCAGGCGCATGGCGTTTTCCATGCCCTCACAGCGCTCCATCGCATTGATCAGCTTGGTCATTTCCGTGACCGACATGTGCGATCCCTCCACCATCATCTCGGCCAAATGGCTCGTAGTGGAGTCGATCATGGTGTGCACAGCCATACCGATGCGCGCCCCCACACGGGCAAGGAGCTTCTCCTCGTGCGGTGTGGCGCCACCCTCCTCCAGCGCACGCGCTGCGCGGGCGGCGTATTTTTCGTAGCCGTCCAGCTGCTGTGTCATCAGACTGCGCAGTGCGTCATCGCTCACGTGCGGGAGTAGATTGATGATCGAATCCGCCCCCATTTTACTTCCCTTGTATATTTCCTCAAAATAATACTGCTCTTTTGCTTCTTCCTTCACACTCGGCATCACAGTACCCCCTTTTCGCAATAAAAATAGCAACGTGCATAGTGTTTGCACGTTGCGTATTTTTTATGCACGATTCTTTTGGAGCTTCTGCATACGGATATCTCTCCCGGGGAACAGCAGCGGCTTGAAGTCGCCAAGAATACGGCTGGCCACACGGTCGGTGTAGCGCGCCTTGATCTCCTTGCTTGTCAGATTGGTGCTGATCACGGTGGGACGATGCAGATTGATGCGGTTGTTAAGCACCAGATACAGGCACGAGTTGGTGAACTGGTTGGTCACCTCGGTGCCAAGATCGTCCAGAATCAGCAATTCACACTCGCTGTACCGCGCGATATCCACGGCGGGGTTGTCCGCCATTCCCGTGCCAAAGCGTGTGTGCTCAAAATCCGAGAACATCTGCAAAGCAGACGCATAGTACACGTCAAAGCCGCGGTCAAGAACACGCCGCGCCACGGCGGTAGAAAGATGCGTTTTGCCAAGTCCCGTGGCACCCACCAGCAATAGGCAGTCCGACTCTGCGGAGAACGCCTCGGCATACGCCTTCAACATCGCAAGATTTTGCCCCATGCGATCGCGCTCCGCGCCCTCGGCATAAAAGGAAAGATCGAAATTGTCAAAGCCCTGGGTGTGCATCAGTGCACCAAGCCCCGAGGACTCGTAAGCGGCCAGGATCAATTCGCGGCGCATACAGTCGCACATCACAGTGCCCACAAAGCCCGAATCCTGGCATTTGGCGCACTCATAAGGGGGCAGAGTGTAATCGGCGGGGTAACCGAGTTTCCCGAGCAATACGGCGCGTTTTTCCTGCAAGGCAAGATTCTCCCGCTCCACCTCGGCCAGTTTCTCACGGTAACTCTCGCCCGTGCCCAGTGCCGCCATGGCGATCTTGGCGCCTGCCGCCGAGAGTTCGCGGTCCAGTGCCGCAAGTTCGGGGCTCTTGGCATGTAACTCCGCCATACGGCGATCCGCCTCCTCATAGGCCTTTAAGTATTTGGTCTGATACGCCGCACGGATGCGGCGGTAATTGTCCTTATTGTATCCCATCTTTACTCTCCATAGGTGCGCTTCAGCGCGGCTTCAAAGAACTCGTCCACGTCAAAACTGGACCCGTCACCCGCCTTTTTGCGGCGGTAGTCGGCAAGCGCCTTCTCCACGTCCTCGGGTGTGCGGTAGCCCTCGGCGTGCCAGCGCTCCAGAATGCTGTTGGCATAAGAGATCGAGGGTTTGCTGATGGCGTCCACTGTGATCTCGTATGCGCGCTTGATCATTTCGTCACTCATCTGCATCCTGCAGATCCACTTTTCCAGTATCGTCTTTTCCTTGGTGGTCAGCGCGCGCGAGGTGATCCCGAACAGGGCACGCACACGGCCGCTCGCCTTGGCCATCGTCTCGATATTGCGAAGGCGCGTTTCTAGATCGCGTGCATCGTGAATTCCCTCGTCGTGCAACGTGATCGCCATTTTCTCCACGTAACGGAGCGACTTTTTCTCCATATTCCGACAGTGCGTGAGCAAGAGCAGTATGTACTCCTCGTCAAGCCCCAGGTAATCCGAAAGGCCCGCGATAATACCGATCTCAGCGGTGTTGAACACCTTGCCGAACGCCTGCTGTGCATCGTCGATCAAGTGCGTGAGTTCTGCGCGGCGCTCCAACACGCGCGACAGTTCCTCGGTGCCGTAGGTAGGCAAACCCTTCTCCGCGATCACGCGAGGTGCGACCGCGGGAGCATCCGCCG
>JAZSGQ010000055.1:0-9190 GCA_045532805.1 Eubacteriales bacterium | reverse complement strand
TACATATTGAAATCATCGGTCTTGAAGTGATTGAAAGAAAATTTGGCGACTATGCAAGAAAACTTGTTGATACATTTAGAGAATTCAAACATTATGACAATGACAAATACTCTCACGAAATACAGATTGAGATTGTGAATGGCAAGTCAAGAGTATCATTGCGATAACAACAATAGTCTAACCAAAAAAGAATCTGCAAAGGATGCAGAGCACCGCTTGCTTTTCATCTCTCGACGTTGTCTTCGTGATCTTCTTTGCGGTAAAACCGCTTGATTGGGACGAGATGACAGGATTCTGAACCACTATTTTGCCTTTGGCGAAATGTAAAGCATTGTTGAAATGAGAGGGAAGGGGATAGAAGGCGTGTAATGCTTTAAGCAGCTTCGCCTGCCCGTCCTCTCGGCAACACAAAAGGGAGATGCACGAGGCATCTCCCTTTTGTGTTGTGGTCGAGATGACAGGATTCGAACCTGCGGCTTCCACGTCCCGAACGTGGCGCTCTACCAAACTGAGCCACATCTCGATATTCGGTTTATTTGACAGATTGCTGCTTTCGCGTTCACAAGCTACGAGCGCCCCGAGGGCTGAACGCGCCGTCGCATAGTCACCGTCTGTCGCTGCGGCAGGCTTGCTCCGTCGGCTCCTTGCTTTGGGCTGATCACTTCGCAAAAACAGTTATCAACTGTTTTTGCTCGCTCACTATCAAACTGAGCCACATCTCGATCGTATGACATTTTCGTGCTTTGATATTATAGCAAAAAAGGTGGCGTTTGTCAAGGGCTAGGGGGAAAAAAGAGCCCGACGGGAGAAAAAAGGAGGGCGGCGGGGTGTAATACTTGAAAAAATGGCTATAATATGGTACAATGAACGCGGTGTGACGGCATCACGGTGCGGCGCGGCGTACCCCTTGCAATGGGCGTTTTTTGCCTGCAAGGGCAGGAACGGGGGCGAGCATTATAAAGGTCGTTATACTGGCGGGTGGCTTTGGCACTCGCATCGGCGAGGAGTCGTACCTGCGACCAAAGCCGATGATCGAGATCGGCGGTATGCCGATCCTATGGCATATCATGCAGTATTATGCGTCGTTTGGGCACACCGATTTTATTGTGTGTGCGGGCTATCTGCAAAACGTGATCAAGGAATGGTTTTCCGACTACTATATCAATCAAAGCGACGTGACCTTTGACCTCGGCGACGGGGGGCGTGTGATCACGCACGGTGCGCGTGTGGCGCCCTGGCGCGTGACGGTGGTGGATACGGGTATCGCCACGATGACGGGCGGTCGCGTGAAGCGCATCGCGCCCTATCTTGCAAACGAGCCCTTTTTTTTCACCTACGGGGACGGAGTCTGTGACGTGGATCTTGCGGCGGCGCTTGCGTTCCACCGCGCGCACGGCAAACTTCTGACCGTGACGGCGGTGCGCCCCGATGCGCGCTTCGGCGTGTTGGATCTTGTGGGCGACCGCGTGGCGGCGTTCCGCGAAAAGAGCCGCGCGGACGTGGGGTGGATCAACGGCGGATTTATGATCGCTGATCCCCGTGTGCTTGATTATATCGCCGGGGACGGTACGGTTTTTGAGGGTGAACCAATGGAGCGACTGTGCGCGGACGGGGAGTTGATGGCCTACCGCCACGACGGCTTCTGGCAGTGTATGGATACGATGCGCGACAAGGAGCGCCTGGAGCGATTGCTTGCAACGGGCGAAGCGCCCTGGCGCGTGGCGAGGTGCGATCATGCGGCGCTTATCTGACTTCTATCGCGGACGGCGCGTGCTGGTAACAGGGCACACGGGCTTCAAGGGTGCGTGGCTTTGCCAGGTCTTGAAGCGCCTTGGTGCCGAGGTGACGGGGTATGCGCTCCCGCCCGACGGTGGCGAGGCACTGTTTCACCTTGCGCGCGTGGGAGAGGATATGCACGCGGTGACGGGGGATATTCGAGATCTTGACGCACTTCGGCGTACGTTTGACGATGCCGCGCCCGAGGTGGTCTTTCATCTGGCGGCGCAGCCGATCGTGCGCGAGGGCTATGCCGCGCCCGTCTACACCTATGAAACCAACGTGATGGGCACGGTGCACGTGCTGGAATGTGTGCGGCACTGCGCGTCGGTACGCTCGGTGGTGATCGTGACGACGGACAAGGTCTATGAAAACGATGAGCGTGCATTCGGCTACGTCGAGGGCGACCGACTGGACGGCTTTGACCCCTACTCCAACAGCAAATCCTGCGCGGAATTGGTGACGGGCAGTTACGCCCGCTCCTTTTTCGAGGATACCCCCGTGGCGATCTCCACGGCGCGTGCGGGAAACGTGATCGGTGGCGGCGATCTGGCGCCCCACAGGATCCTGCCCGACTGCGTGCGCGCGGCGCTTGCGGGCAAGGTCATGAAGATACGGCACCCCGACTCGGTGCGCCCCTATCAGCACGTACTGGAGCCGTTGCTTTTCTATCTGGTACTGGCGGCGCGGCAGTATACGGACAAACGGGTGGCGGGCGCATACAACGTGGGTCCCTTTGAAGCGGATCACCTGACCACCAAGGAACTGGTGGTATTGTTTGGGCGCGCGTGGGGCGATACCTTTCGCTATACGGTGGAAAAGGACGCAGGCCCTCACGAGGCGGGACTCTTGCGGCTCTCTTGTGACAAGGCGGCGCGCTTGCTGGACTGGCACCCCAAAACCGACCTTACAAAGGCGGTCGAGTGGGTGGTGGAATGGACAAAATGCTACGGAACGGGCGGAGATATCCGTGCCGTAATGGAGAAACAGATCGATTGTCTTCTGACGGAGCAATATGGAAAAATATGAAAGAAGCGAGCGCGCGGCACGCGAGGAGATCCTCGCGGCAGTGCGCGCGTACTGTGACGCGTATCACACGAAAACGCCGTGGCGGGTGGGGGATCGGATCCCGTATGCCGCGCGTGTGTATGACAGTGAAGAAATGTGTGCACTGGTGGACAGTGCACTGGATTTCTGGCTCACGGCGGGGCGCTTTACCGAGCGTTTTGAACGGAAATTCGCGCAATATCTCGGCACAAACTACTGTTTACTGGTCAATTCGGGCTCTTCGGCCAACCTCCTTGCCTTTATGGCACTGACCTCGCCTTTGCTTGGTGAGCGCGCCATACAGCGCGGCGACGAGGTCATCACCGTGGCGGCGGGATTCCCCACAACGGTGGCGCCCATTTTGCAATTTGGGGCAGTGCCCGTGTTCTTGGATATCACGATCCCGCAATACAACGTCGACGTATCGGCACTGGAGCGGGCGCGCTCCGAAAACACCAAGGCCGTGATGCTGGCGCACACCCTCGGAAATCCGTTTGACCTTGAGACGGTGCGAGATTTTTGCAACAAATACGGGCTTTGGCTCATCGAGGATAACTGTGATGCACTGGGCGCGACTTATACCCTTGATGGCGAGGAAAAAAAGACGGGGACGGTAGGGGATATCGGCACGTCCAGTTTCTATCCGCCGCATCACATGACCATGGGGGAGGGCGGCGCGGTCTATACGCGCGACGCCACGCTCTATAAGATCCTGCGCTCGATGCGCGATTGGGGGAGGGATTGCGTCTGTCCACCAGGCAAGGACGGCGTGTGCGGTCACCGCTTTGCGCGCCGCTTCGGCGAACTTCCGCCGGGGTACGATCACAAATACGTGTACTCACACCTCGGCTACAATCTCAAGGCCACGGATATGCAGGCGGCACTGGGCTGTGCGCAACTGGACAAACTGCCGCAATTCGTGGCGCGGCGCCGACACAATTACGAGCGGTTGCACCGCGCGCTTGCCTCGATGCAGGATCGGCTGATCCTGCCCGAAACGCACCCGTGCGCCACACCCTCGCCCTTCGGCTTTTTGCTGACGTTGCGTGAGGGGATCCCGCGCGAGCGGGTGGTGACGCAACTGGAGTCGCGCGGCGTACAGACGCGCATGCTGTTTGCAGGGAATCTCCTGGCGCACCCCGCGTTTGATCAAATGAGAAAAAGCGGCACGGGCTACCGTGTGGTGGGGCCCTTGACGGCCACCGAGCGCGTGATGCGCGACACCTTTTGGGTGGGCGTGTACCCCGATCTGACAGATGAGATGATCGACTACGTGGCAGAGAGTATCATAGGGGCTGTTTGCCACCCGTGAGGGCACTTTATAAGTATGCGGCCCCCTTGCACGACGTGCTGTGTGTGGCCGCCGGTATGACGCTGTTGCACGCGGCGTTGCAGTTGCTTGTTTATCCACTGTTTGCCGCGCGTCTTGGCGGCGCGACCTTTGGTGAGGTGCAATATCTGCTTGCGTATCCCAACGTGCTGGCCACAACGCTTGGCGCGGCGCTGGGGCTTGCACGCATGGTGGCACCCGACGGCGAACGGCACCGCAACGGGGGCTATCACCTCGCGTTGCTTGTCACGTTGCCGCTCCATTTTCTGTTTGCGCTCCTTTTGTGCCGTTACGGTGCGAAAATGAGCGGGGTGTCGGCATTTTGCTATGCGTTGCTTTTTGCGGCAATGGCGTGGCGCGCTTACGCCGAAGTCTCCTTCAAACTCACGTTGCGCTACGGACGGTTTTTTCTGTTCTATGCCGTGATTGGCGTGGGATATATCGCAGGGCTCTTGCTGTTTTACAGAACGGGAAACTGGCCGCTCACGCTCCTTGTGGGCGAAGCGGCGGGGCTTGCCTTTGCCTATGGGTCGGACGCGACGTTGCGCCGCGATGCGTGGCAACGGACCCCCGCGTTTCGCCCTGTTTTGCGCACCGTTGCCGTGCTTTTTCTCTCGGAGGGCTTATCCAACCTCATCTTCAATGCCGACCGACTGCTGCTGGGGCTTCTGCTCGATGCCTCGGCGGTGACGGTGTATTATCTCGCCACACTGGTGGGCAAGACCGTTTCCCTTGCGGCGCTCCCCTTAAACGGCGTGTTGCTGGGGTATCTCTCGCGTTTTGAAGGAGTGCTCACGCGAAGGACGGCAAGGCGCGTGCTTGTACTGGCGCTCCTTGCCGTGGCAGTGTGTACCCTCTTGTGCACGCTTGGCGGCTTTGCGGCCGTGTGGCTTTTGTACCCCGCGCAGTTGCGTGACGTGTCGCGCTACCTGCTACCGGGGAGTCTTGCACAGGCGTTGTATTTTGTGACGAGCGTGCTCACGGTCCTGCTCATTCGGTTTGCCAAGGGATCGCGGCAAGTGGCGGTGAACGGCACGTTTGCGCTTTGCTTTTTGTGCCTCGGGATCCCCGCCCTGCGCGTGGGCGGTCTGTGGGGCTTTGCGTGGGCGGCCGTACTGGCGGGCGCCATGCGGTTTTTGCTTGCGGCATCGTTGTGTTTATCTGTTTGTGACGATAAGGATTGCGTATGAACAACGGTCAAAAAAGATGCGTCAGCATTCTCATTCCCACCTACAACGAACAGGAGAATGTGGTGCCGCTTTATCACGCGATCCTTGCGCAATTCAAGACCCATTTGCCGCAATACGGGTATGAGATCGTGTTCATCGACAATGCTTCCACCGATGAAACGCGTGCGCGGCTTTGCGAGTTGTGCGACAGGGACGCTCGCGTGCGAGCAATCTTCAACGCGCGCAATTTCGGGCAATTTCACTCCCCGTTTTACGGGATATGCCAGACAACGGGGGATTGCACCATCTCGATGTGCGCGGATTTTCAGGATCCCGTGGAGATGATCCCCGTGCTTGTTCACAAGTGGGAGGCGGGGTATCGTGTGGTGTGTGCCGTCAAAGAGGAAAGCCGCGAGAATCGCGCGGTGCGCCTTTTGCGTACGCTGTACTACAAACTGATCCGCCGCATATCCGAGGTGAAATTCCTGGAGCATTTTACGGGCTTTGGGTTATATGACCGTTCCTTTGTGGATGTGATGCGCGCACTGGACGATCCCGCGCCTTTTTTGCGCGGCATTGTGGCGGAACTGGGCTTTGCACGCTGTGAAGTGCCCTACACGCAGGCAAAACGGCGTGCGGGGCGCACGAGCAACAATTTCCTCACGCTGTACGATGCGGCGTGGACAAGCTTTACGGGCTATACCAAAGCGCCCGTGCGGCTGATGATGGTCGTGGGCATTTCGCTCATTTTCGCATCCGTTGTGGGGGGAATTGTGGCGCTGGCCCTCGGTTCCTCAAGGGAGTTTCTGCTTCTTTGTGCCATAGTACTGCTGTTTGGTGTGCAATCGGCGTTCCTCTCGGTACTGGGGGAATACGTGCTGATGCTACGCGCCAAGGTGGTAAAGCGTCCTTTGGTGATCGAGGAGTCACGGCGCAATTTCCCGGGAGGGGACGCGTGAGTTTTTTTGCAAGGGTGGGTGTCTATCCACCCGCAGGGCTGTTTGGCACGGGGCATTTGCTTTTGCTGTGTTTCACGGTGTGTATGATCGCACTGGGGCTTGTGGCAATGAAAGGGGCAGACGAGCGCGCTGTGCGGCGCGTGGTGCGCGTGTGTACCTGCCTTTTGTGGGCACTGGAGGCGGCCAAGATCGCCTTTGTGTTGTGCGTGAACAAGACGCTGGATCCCAACGAGTTCGTGCCTCTTTACTATTGCAGTATCACGCTGTATGCGGGGGCGCTCTCCTCGCTCGGACACGGTATGCTACGGCGCCTTGGCGACGTGTTTCTTGCCACGGGTGGCGTGGTCGGGGGGGCGGTGTTCCTTCTGTCACCGCTGACGTCGCTGACAAAATATCCCGCGTGGCATTTCATTTCCTGGCACAGTTTCGTGCTACACGGGCTGATGGTATTTTTAGGGTTTTTGTTGCTCCTTCGGCGCGTTTACGTGCCGTTATGGCGGGATATCCTATACCATGCGGGGCTTGTGAGTGCCGTGTGCTTTGCGGCGTCACTGTTCAACGCGCTGTACGACAGGACCCACCCCGACGACCCCCTTGCCAACCTGATGTTTATTTCCAAGGATTTTCCCGATACACCGATCTCCCTTGTCTATCATCTTTGCGGCCCGCTATACCCCACGGTAGTGTGGCTGGGGCAGGCGTTTCTGCCCTTTCTCACCGTGTGCGGTATACGAGCGGTGTTACCCGTCAAACGAGAGGATGATGATGTGATATGATTGCATATCTGGTCGAACTTTCTGCCAAAATGGGGCTGGGCGTGCCCGAAACGGTGGGATTTGTGATCACTTGGTTCGTGGGAGCGCTGTTCACACTGGTGTATGGCTGTCAATACTTTTATCTTTTGGTATCCTGCGTGCGTCGCCCGAAGGTGTATCCCAAGACCTCGCAGAGCAATCGCTATGCCGCCATCATCGCCGCGCGCAACGAGCGCGACGTGCTCCCCGCACTGATCGCAAGCATTCGTGCGCAAACCTATCCCGCGCACCTGATCGATATTTTCGTGGTGGCCGACAATTGCACCGATGATACGGCGAGCCGCGCGAGAGCGGCGGGTGCCACGGTCTTTGAGCGGGAAAACGGTGAGCGAAAGGGCAAGGGGTATGCCCTGGAGTTCCTTTTTGACCGTATTCGCCGAGAGCACGGGCTTCGCGCCTTTGACGCCTACCTGATCTTTGATGCGGACAACGTGCTTCGCCCTGATTTCTTTGCCGAGATGGACAAGGCATTTTGTGCGGGCAACAAGATCGTGACCTCCTACCGCAATTCCAAGAATTACGGCAAAAACTGGATCAGTGCGGGGTATGCGCTCTGGTATATGCACGAATCGCGCCACCTCAATAACGCGCGCTCTCTGCTCGGCACCAGTGCCGCGATCTCGGGCACGGGCTTCTTGGTGGATAGCAGCATCATTGAGCAAAACGGCGGCTGGCGTCATTTTCTGCTCACGGAGGATATCGAGTTCACCGTGGACGAGGTGCTTAAGGGCGAGCGCATCGGCTACTGCCACGCGGCGGAACTGTTTGATGAGCAACCCGAGAGTTTTGCGCAGTCCTGGCGGCAGAGAAAGCGCTGGGCAAAGGGATTTTTCCAAGTGTTCGGACGCTACGGCGGGCGGTTGTTCGGCGGCATTCTGCGCTTGCGCTGGGTCTGCTTTGATATGACGATGAGCGTGATGCCCGCGCTTGTGCTGTCCGTGTTTCAGTTCACGGCGGTGGTGGCATTACTGGTGCTCAATCTTCTGCTCAACGATTTCGTTTCGCTGTATCTGCTTCAGTGCATCGGCGGCTTTTTCCTGTTCGCCTACGTGCTGGTGATGATCTTCGGCATATTCGCGCTGATCACCGAGTGGCGGCGGATCCACTGCAACAAAGCGCGCGCGATCGCGCTCCTGTTTACCTTCCCGATTTTTATGATGACCTATCTGCCTATCTCCATTCACGCGCTTTTTACGCAAGTGGAGTGGCAGCCAACCAAACACAAATACGTGATGAACACCCGTGACATTGAGAGCAAGGGGCGGACATCGAAAGGAGACTGACATGAAAATTATGATCGCATCCGACCTGCACGGCGACCTTGAGGCCGTGCGTACATTACTGGCGCGCTTTGAGGAAGAGGGCGCCGAGCGATTGGTACTGCTGGGGGATATCCTCTACCACGGCCCGCGCAACGATCTGCCCGCAGGGTACAACCCCAAGGGCGTGATCGCGGCGCTGAACCCCTTGAAGGACCAGATCCTTTGCGTGCGCGGCAACTGCGACGCGGAGGTGGATCAGATGGTGCTGGACTTCCCCATTACGGCAGAGTGGGAAACGATGCCCTCGGGTAAAGGGCTTGTGTACTTTACGCACGGGCATCATTACGATGAGGCACAACCCATGCCGATGGGAGAGAATGACGTGCTCGTGCACGGACACACGCACGTGGCGGGACTCACATACTGCCGCGACGGGCAGCCGTGCCTGAATCCCGGCTCCGTTTCCATACCCAAAAACGGCACGCCGCCCTCTTATATCATCTGGGAGAACGGTGTATTTTCTCTGCGCCGCCTTTCTGATAAAAAAGAGTGGGAACGCCTCGTTGTTTGCTAAAAAAACAGATAATTGGAATCAATTCAGTTATAACGCGGCTTGTTTTTGGAAAATGCGGCGAAATAATTGGAAATATTTGCAGCGGTACATTGTGACAAAAAATAATTTTTGATCCGACGTGATAGGTTTTGCATTTTTTTACGACTATATATAGTGAGGCACCCTGAAAGGGGGTCGGGAGGAGAAAAAATGCAAAAAACGACAATCATCATAGCAATCTTATGTACGGTTCTGACCGTATCGGCCACGGCTATATGT
>JAZSGQ010000059.1:0-24168 GCA_045532805.1 Eubacteriales bacterium | reverse complement strand
GATATTGACCCGATCCGAAAAGAAAAACCAAACCCCGGTGCACGAAAGTGCCCAGGCGTTTTACTTTAGTCTTGATAGATCGGGAATTTCTCGCAAAGGGCGATGACCTCGGCGGTCACGCGCTCCTTCGTGCCCTCAAAGTCATTCACCACGTCCGCGATCCAGGAGGCGATCTGCTTCATCTCCTCTTCGCCAAAGCCGCGCGAGGTGACGGCGGGGGTGCCGATGCGCACGCCGCTGGTGATAAAGGGGCTGCGGGGCTCGTTCGGAACGGTGTTCTTGTTGGCGGTGATGTGCACCTCGTCAAGTCGGTGCTCCAGTTCCTTGCCCGTGAGCTCCAGACCGCGCAGGTCAAGCAGCATCAAATGATTGTCCGTGCCACCCGAAACGAGGTTGAAGCCCTTTTCACGAAGGGCGCTTGCTAATACCTTGGCGTTGTTTACCACTCTTTGCTGATAGGCCTTGAACTCGTCGGTCAGCGCCTCGCCGAGTGCCACGGCCTTGGCCGCGATGATGTGCATCAAGGGACCTCCCTGTGTGCCGGGGAACACTGCCTTGTCGATCTGCTTGGCAAACTGCTCGCGGCAAAGAATGAGGCCGCCGCGCGGACCGCGCAGCGTCTTGTGCGTGGTGGTGGTCACCACGTCGGCATAGGGTACGGGCGAGGGGTGCAGGCCTGCGGCAACGAGGCCCGCGATGTGCGCCATATCTACCATGAAATAGGCGCCGACCTCATCGGCGATCTCGCGAAACCTGGCAAAGTCGATCACGCGCGGATAGGCGCTGGCTCCTGCGAGGATCATTTTGGGCTTGCACTCCAGTGCCAGGCGTCTGACCTCATCATAATCAATGGTTTCGCTTTCGTCCGAAACGCCGTAAGGAACAATATTGAAGTACTTGCCCGAGATGTTGACGGGCGAGCCGTGAGAAAGGTGGCCGCCGTGGGCGAGATTCATTGAGAGTACGGTGTCACCCGTTTCCAGAAGGGCAAAGAAGGTGGCGAGATTGGCGTTCGCGCCGCTGTGCGGTTGTACGTTGGCGTGCTCTGCGCCGAATAGGCGCTTGGCGCGCTCGCGCGCGAGCTCCTCTACCTCATCGACGTATACGCAGCCGCCGTAGTAGCGCTTGCCGGGATACCCCTCGGCATACTTATTTGTCAGCACCGTGCCTGCGGCAAGCAGAACGGCCTTGGAAACGATATTCTCCGAGGCGATCAGCTCAATGTTGTGCTGTTGACGGGCGCGTTCGCGCTCACAGGCGGCAAATACTTCACTGTCATAACGGTTCAGTTCATCAAAAAACATATGCATTCTCCTTTATCAAAGATGGTTGATGAGCGTGGTAATACAGCCCATAATGAAACCGATGGGAAGTCCCAACCAAACGATGGCGTTGAGTTCTTTTTTCATCACGGAAAGCAACAGGTTTTCCAGATCTCGCGGGTCCATGGCGCGGATCTTGTCCTCCACGATGCGCTCCACGTGGAAATGATCCACCACGGCGTCGGCATACTCGTGGACGAGCGTGCGGTAAAAGCCGATCAGCACCGCCTCGAATTTTTCCCGGTTGGTGACGAGTTCACGCACGGGCTTATCCTCCACACCGCTGAATTGCTCCGCCAGGGTGGCGTGCAGTTTTTCGCGGCCTTCGGTTTGCAGATAGTCCGTGACCTTGCCCGCGATGGGCGCGGTGAGGGTGGCGATCAACTGATCCGATACGAACATCTTGATCAAGGGATTGGAAGCGGCATAGCCCGCCACGGTGGCGTTTGCCTCGCGGGAGATGACCTCGCCGATGTCAATGGCGAGAATACCCTCAATGACCTTATCCGTCACAAGGGTCAGCGCCTTTTCCTTTTTGTCGCCGTATGTCTCGCCCAGCATGCGCTCACCGAGCGAATGAATGGAGGGAAGCGAGAGCACGGAACGCGCGATGGTCTTGGAGACACCGTCGGAGCAGAGTGCCTTTTTCAAGTCCTCTTTGCGCACCAGTGACTCACTGATCATACGGCCAAACGTCTTGGCAAAGGCCTTCTGACGGCGCGGCACCACACCCGGTGTAAAGGGGAGTTGCCATTTGCCGATATACAGGGGGCGGCGCGGAATAAAGAGCATTTTGACTGCGAGCCAGTTGGTGAACAGTCCGATCACGGCACCGATCACAGGTCCCGCAATGAGTTTTAAGATCAAGGGCCAGTCCATATCGTTCCTCCTCGTTTTTATATATCTCATTATAGCATACGGTACAAATAAAAGCAAGAGTGTTCTTGACACTCAGGCGGCGAACGGGTATAATAAAACATATAAGCCGAAGGAGGGCAACGTATGAAAACAGTATTATTTGCCCTCAATGGCACGTGGGCACATTCCGCGCTCGGCATTCGCTGTCTTGGTGACGCGCTTCGCGAGGCGGAGTGTGAGGTCACGCTGATCGAGGGTAATCTGCAGGATCGCACCCTGACGCTTTTGCAACGCCTGTACGCCGAGGACGCTGCGCTTTACGGCTTTTCCTGCTACATATGGAACGTGGAGCAGATGCTCGAGATCGCCGCACAGTTGAAGGCCCTGCGCCCTGCGGCGCGCATTTTTCTCGGTGGCCCCGAGGTGTCCTTTGACAGCGAGCGCTTTACTTCTCTTGCGTTTGTCGATCACGTGATCGCGGGCGAGGGTGAGGTGGCCGTAGTGGAACTCGTACGGGCACTGGAGAGTGGGGAGCACCCGCCGCGACTTTTGTGCGGCGCACTCGATCCGCGTTTTGAGGAACGCGGGATCCATTACACGAAAAACGACCCCGTTCCCGCACTTGTTTATTACGAATCCGCGCGCGGCTGTCCCTTTTCCTGTGCGTTTTGTCTGTCCTCCGCCACCCACGGCGTGCGCGCCAAGAGCGCGGAGCGGACCCTTGCCGATCTTGCGGCCTTTGAGGCGTTGGAAGGACACTTTACCGTAAAATTGGTGGACCGCACGTTCAATTTTGATAAAGAACGCGCCAAGAAGATCTGGCGCGGTCTCTTGTCTCCCGCCTTTACCAAATGCTATCACTTTGAGATTGCGGCGCATCTTCTGGACGAGGAATCCTTTGAGATCCTATCCCTTTTCCCCGAGGGAAAGATCCGCGTGGAGATCGGCTTGCAGAGCACCAATCCGCACACGTTGTCGGCAGTCTCACGCCACACGGACGCCGAGGCGGTATTGGCCGCTTCGCGCCGACTCACAGAGCAGGGCGGCTGTCACGTGCATCTGGATCTGATCGCGGGATTGCCGCACGAGGATCTTGCGTCCTTTGCACGCTCCTTTGACGCCGCGCACGATTGCTGTCACGTGTTGCAACTTGGCTTTTTGAAGCTGCTGCACGGTACTGCATTGCGCGAGCACGCTGCCGAGTTTGGCGCGGTGTTTTTGCAAAAAGCCCCCTATACGGTGCTGAAAACCGACTGTTTGTCCTTTGAGGACGTCTGTCGCCTGCACGCGATATCCGACCTGATGGAGCGCTTGCGTGACAGCGGTCGCTTTCAAACGGCGCTTGCGCTCATTCTCTCACACGTGCCGTCGGCCTTTGCCTTTTACGATGGACTTGCCGCGTATCTGCGCGAGCAAAGCGGCAAGGTGTTGCAGAAGATATCGCAACGCGATCTGTTTGTGTACGTGTCCTGTTTTGCCAAGGGGGTATTGCCCGAAGCGTTGCACGATGCACTGTCCCGCGCGCTTCGCGCGGACTTTTCCTCGGTGGAGGCAAGGCGTCCACCCAAGGGGATATGAGGAGGAAAACGATATGAGCCGTATATTGATTTCGGGCGGTTCCCGCGGCATCGGCGCGGCACTGGTCAAGGGCCTTGTCGCCATGGGGCACACGGTTGCCTTTTTGTACCGCGAGAACGAAGCGGCTGCCGCAAAGGTAGCCGCCGAGAGCGGTGCCGTTGCCGTTCGCTGTGACGTGGCCGACCCCGCCGAGGTGTCGGCGGCCGTTTGTCGCGTCGAGGAGTTGCTTGGCGGCAACGTGGAAGCACTGATCAATAACGCGGGCGTGTCGCACGTCGGTCTGTCGCGCGATATGACCGACGCCGAATGGCGGCGCGTGCTCGATACCAATCTGTCGGGTGCGATGTATCTGTGCCGCGCGGTACAGGGCGGTATGATCGCCGCAGGCCGCGGCCGCATCGTGAATATCGGCTCGATGTGGGGCAAGGTGGGTGCCTCCTGTGAGGTGGCGTATTCCGCCTCCAAGGCGGGGCTACGGGGTCTGACGATGGCGCTGGCCAAGGAACTGGGTCCCTCCCACGTTACGGTCAACTGCGTAGAGCCGGGCCTGATTGATACCGAAATGAACAAGATGCTGGACGAGGCCACGCGTGAAGCGCTGATTGAGGAAACACCGCTTTGTCGCATCGGTACGCCCGAGGACGTGCTCGCGGCCGTGGCATTTTTCCTCTCCGACGGTGCGGACTTTATCACGGGTCAGTGCCTTGGTGTGGACGGTGGATTTGCGATTTAAGAAAAGAAAGGAGCCATAACGGTGTCGGAAAACGGCTTTTTGCCCCTGACGCGTACCGAAATGGAGGCGCGCGGGTGGGATGTTCCCGATTTTGTATACGTAACGGGTGATGCCTACGTGGATCATCCGTCTTTTGGCGTGGCGATCATCTCGCGCGTGCTGGAGGCGGCAGGCTACCGTGTGGCGATCCTGTCACAACCCGATTATAAGAGTGCGGACGCCTTCCGCACCTTCGGCAAGCCGCGCCTGGGCTTTCTGGTCACGGCGGGCAACATCGACTCGATGGTGGCGCATTATACCGCCGCCAAGCGCCGCCGTTCCAAGGATTATTACTCCCCGGGCGGTGTGGCGGGCAAGCGCCCCGACCGCGCGGTGATCGTGTATTGCAATCGCATTCGTGAGGCGTACGGCGACGTGCCGATCATTCTGGGAGGTCTTGAGGCCTCGCTTCGCCGCTTTGCCCATTATGACTACTGGGAGGATCGCGTGCGCCGCTCAGTGCTGGTGGACTCCCGTGCAGATCTCCTGACCTACGGTATGGGCGAGAACATTTTGCTCCGTATCGCACAACTTCTCGACAAGGGCGTGCCCGTGCGCAAGATCCGTGACGTGCGCGGTACGGTCTTCCTTGCCGCCAAGGGGGACACGGTGCACTATCCCGTGGCCGCAGAATTTGATTTCAACCGTCTGAAAACCGATAAAAAATATTATGCCGAGGCGTTCGGCGAGCAGTACCGCAACCAGGACGCGATCAGCGGTCGCGCACTGGTGGAGTATTACGATGACAAGATGCTGGTGCAGAATCCGCCGATGCCGCCACTGGAACGCGAGGAACTGGATCGCGTGTACGCACTGCCCTATCAGCGCACCTATCACCCTTCCTACGAGAAGCAGGGCGGTGTGCCCGCCATTGAGGAGGTGCAGTTTTCTCTCACGCATAACCGCGGTTGCTTCGGCGCGTGCAACTTCTGTGCGCTGGCCTTCCACCAAGGACGCACCGTGCGCTCGCGCAGTATCGAGAGCGTGGTAGAGGAAGCGAAAAAGATCACCGAGATGCCGCAGTTCAAGGGCTACATTCACGACGTGGGCGGCCCCACGGCCAACTTCCGCTATCCCGCGTGCGACAAGCAGTTAAAAAGCGGCGTATGCACGCATCGCAAGTGTTTAGCACCCAAGCCCTGCCCCAATCTGCGTGTGGATCACAGTGAGTACGTTCGGCTCCTGGAGCAGATCGAGCGCTTACCGCACGTGAAAAAAGTGTTCATTCGCTCGGGTATTCGCTTTGACTACCTGCTCGCCGACAAGGACGAGACCTTTTTCAAAAAGCTGGTGCGCGATCATGTCAGCGGACAACTCAAGGTGGCGCCCGAGCATTGCTCGGATCGCGTGCTGGACGCCATGGGCAAGCCGCATTTTGAGGTGTACGAGAAATTCCGTCACCGCTACTTTGAACTGACCAAGAGTATGGGCAAGGAGCAGTATCTTGTGCCCTATCTGATGTCGAGCCACCCGGGGTGCGAACTCTCGGACGCCGTGGCACTCTCGGAGTGCTTGAAGCGCGATCACTACGCGCCCGAACAGGTGCAGGACTACTATCCCACACCCGGAACGGCCTCCACGGTGATGTATTACACGGGTATCGATCCCTTGACGATGAAGAGCGTGTTCGTGGCAAACGATCCGCACGAAAAGAGACTGCAACGCGCCCTTTTGCAGTGCAACCGCCCCGAAAACGCGGCACTCGTGCGCGAGGCACTGCGCCGCGCGGGACGCGAGGACCTGATCGGCTACGGTCAGAATTGCCTGGTGCGCCCCGAGGGCACGGGCGGGATGCGCCGTGCGCCCCAAAAAGGCGAGGAAAGAAAGGGAAGAGCGCCTATAAAGAATAGGATAAAAAGCGAGCAAGGCAAGGAAAAAAGCCCTGTTGGCGAAAAGAAAAAGAACCCTTCTTTCCAAAGCAAGAGTCAAAGAAGCCCCAAGGCGCACGCACTGCGCAAACGTAAATAGAAAAAAGCACAAGAGCGCACGCTCTTGTGCTTTTTTGTGCGTTCGGTCATATTGCATCACATTCCACCATATAGTTAGGTGAGACCAAAACCCAAAAAGGAGGATGGAAGATGGATACTCAAGCAGATATGACGATGGCGGCGTTGCCGACCAAGGAAAAGACGAAATGGCATTTTCCCAAGATCAGTCGCCGCACGGTGATGATCGCGTGCGCGCTGTTGCTGATCGCGGGTGCCGTGGTACTGAATCTGGTACTGTTCGGCGGGAATGACGTGGTAGAGGATCCCTCGGCGGGGACGGGCGGCAACGTGACGGACGGCACGGGCAGCACGGACGTTTCGGATACCGACGGATATTTTTCCGCCACGCAGGTGAGCCGTCAGCGCGCACGTGACGAGGCACTGGAGGTGCTGCAGAGCGTGGTGGACAGCGAGAGCGCCGATGAAGCCACCAAGACGGGTGCACTTCTGGAGATCTCGGAACTCGCGCGTGCCATGGAGGCTGAGGCCAATATCGAAACGTTGGTACTTGCCAAGGGCTTTTCGCAGTGTGTGGCCGTGATCAACGGCGACGCATGCTCGGTGGTGGTGAATGCCGAGGGTGAACTCTCGCCCGCACAGATCTCACAGATCAACGAGATCGTGTATGAGCAGGCAGGCATCGAGCCGACGGGGATCCGTATCGTAACGAAATAAAGAAGAATGCCGTGGCGCACCAAGGGTGACCACGGCGTTTTTTAATCCCAGAGCAGCAGTAACAGCAAAAGGGGGAGGATATCGTCAATGGATTCGTTTAAGAAAAGCAACACGGCGGCGCCGATCAGGATCCACCCAAGCAGTTCACTGTGCTCCTTGCGATTACCGCGCGGGGGCGGGAGAAACGAAGAGAGAAAGGGGATATCCGAAAAAAGCGATCCCCACCCCTTCCCCCGCGTGCTCTTTTGTGCGCGGCAGCCGCTAAACGTGGGCACGGACTCTTCGCACTCCTCGGGGGGTGACTCCGACACACACGGCTCGTTTGGCGCGGTGTCCGTATCGGTGGGAGGCGGTTCCTGCGCGGCAAGTTCCTCGGCGGCGGCAAACGCATTGCCACTGTAATCGGGCGGCACTTGTCTGGAAAGATCTTGTTCCTTCGCTTGTTGAATGTACATGGGGCACCTCCTTACTTCATTGCCTTGATGGCATCGCCCACGCGCCAGAGCCGCAGCAGATAATCCACTGCCGCGGCGCGCTCGGCCGAGAGATAGGGCTTCAGCGCGCAGAGTAAGGCCTCGCGCCTACCGCACGTATCACTCGGTGGGCGGAGGTCACTCGCACTTTCCGTGTGCGACATGGCTCGGAGCAACGGGGCGGCGCGTCCGATGCCCTGTAACAGGGCAGTGAATTCCTCCTCGCCAAGCCCCGTGCCCTCTTGGCGCTCCTCGCTCATCTTTGACCTCGCAGTTGCTCGGTGAGTTTTAAAAGATCCTCGTCACTGGCGTTTCGTATGGCGCGGCGCAGACTTTCCATATCCCCTTCCTTTACCTGAAAGGTGGAGAGATCCAGGCCGTAATCCGTGCAGAGTTTGGTGATCAGCGCGCGGAGTTGGGTATCGTTCATTGCAAGCAGGCGATCCAGCAGTTTGCGATCCAATTTCATAGCAGTCACTCCTTTCTCGTTGACAGTATATGCGCCGTGCGCGGAGCGGGTACTCGTGGCAATGTCTTTCTCGGCAGGAAAAGGACGGGCGCGAAAGCAGAAAAGCGCGATGCTGTTTGTTGACAAATGTGTGTTGTTGTGATATGCTAAAAGTGTGGAAGTATTGTAAATATTAAAAGGGGGGCAAATTTAGTATGAAAAAACGCCGCATGATTTTGATGATCGTTTCGGGACTGCTCCTTGTCGCCATTTTCTTCTCTTTCGTTGTTTCGTTCGGTATTCGGAAGGAAAAAGACGGGCTTGCACAGCTCTCCTGCATATATCTGAAGGACGTGTACGTAGAAAACGGAAGGTTATTTTATACACTAACCAATTTCAGCTTACGACAATTCGGAGGATTGAGTTGCATTCTCTTTGAAAAGAAAATAAACGGCGAATGGGTGAGCACGATTCCCCCTGTTGTCCCCGACGAATTGGGGAGAATCCCGTTGGGCATACCGGGAAACAGCATATACATAGTGGAAAAGCGCTTTGCATCTGTTCCAAAGTCGGTTTTGCTCGCCCCCGAGAACTGTGCGCCCGGAGAATACAGATTTTACCATTCCTACAATATGTATAAAAGCAAGGAGACCGGAGAATTCTTTGTGGTTGGCTACTATACCATTCCCGAATCATAAAAAATCCCCCGCATAGCGTGAATGCTCCGTTAAGAGCATCGCACTACGCGGGGGGATTTTTTGTTTGTTTTATTTTTCGTCCTCGTCAAGGAACTGCGCGTCCAAAGGAGAGGGGTTTTCTTCGTTTTGCTCCTCCTTCTCGGCGTCGGCCTTGGCGCGGGCATCGTTCTCGTCGCGGGAGCGGCGCTTTTTGTCCTCGGCCATGGCCTCCAGCTCCTCGGCAGTCGCGCCCGTGTCCATTGCGGCGGCAAACTGTTCGCCGTCCATGGTCTCGTGCGTGAGCAGGAACTCGGCGATGAAGTCGAGTTTGTCGCGGTTTTCCTCCAGTACGCGCTTGGCGGTGGCATAGCCCTCGTCAAGCAGACGTTTGATCTCGCGGTCAATGAGCGCCGCGGTCTCGGGAGAGTAGTTCGTTCCGCTGGAGAAATCGCGGCCAAGGAACACCTCGCTCTCGCCCGTGCCGTACATCACGGGGCCAAGTGCCTCGGACATACCGAGTTGGGTGACCATCTTGCGCGCGATGTTGGTGGCGCGCTGGATATCGTTGGAGGCACCGCCCGAGATATCGCCGAAGATCAGTGCCTCGGCCACGCGGCCTGCCAGCAACTCGGCGATCTCCTCCTGCAGTTCTTCCTTGTATACGCTGTACTTATCCTCTGCGGGCAAGCTCATGGTATAACCGAGTGCACGACCCGAGGGAATGATCGAGATCTGATGCACGCTGTCCAGATGCGGCAGAACGTGCGCCACGATCGCGTGACCCGCCTCGTGATAGGCGGTGTTGCGACGCTCGCGGTCGTTCATCACGCGTGAGGTCTTCTTGGGACCCGCGATGACGCGGATAAAGGCATCGTCAATGTCCTCCATGCCGATCAGCGCCTTGTTTCTGCGTGCGGCAAGCAGTGCCGCCTCGTTGAGCAGATTGGCAAGATCCGCACCCGTAAAGCCCGCGGTCTTTTTGGCGACCGTGTCAAGATCCACGCTCTCCTCTAGGGGCTTGTTGCGCGCGTGCACACGAAGCACGGCGGCGCGTCCCTTGATGTCGGGCGCATAAACGGTGATCTGACGGTCAAAGCGACCGGGACGGAGCAGTGCGGGGTCGAGAATGTCGGGGCGGTTGGTGGCGGCGATCACGATGATACCGTCGTGCGTGCCGAAACCGTCCATTTCCACCAGCAACTGGTTGAGCGTTTGCTCGCGCTCGTCGTGTCCGCCGCCAAGGCCTGCACCGCGGTGACGGCCTACGGCGTCGATCTCGTCGATAAAGACGATGCTGGCGGGGGATTTGCGTGCAGTCTCAAACAGGACGCGCACACGCGATGCGCCCACACCCACGTACATCTCCACGAAATCCGAGCCCGAGATCGAATAGAAGGGGACGCCCGCCTCGCCCGCAACGGCTTTGGCAAGCAACGTCTTACCCGTACCGGGAGGGCCCACGAGCAGTACGCCGTGGGGGATTTTAGCGCCAAGACGGGTGAATTTAGAGGGCTCCTTGAGGAATTCAACGATCTCCTCCAGTTCCTGCTTTTCCTCGTCCGCGCCCGCCACGTCCGCAAAGGTGACCTTTTCCTTGTTCTCGTTTGCGGTGTGCACGCGTGCCTTGCCGAAGTTATTTAACTTCGAGCCGCCGCCCGCCGAGCGCATCATCAGGAACCAAAGCACGACGAACACGATGATGATGACCGTGCCGGGGAGCAAACTCACCCACCACGGGACAGTGGCCTCGGGTTCGATATCGTATGTGGCAAGGCGCGTGTTGTTTTTCACGTACTCGCCACAATACTCCTGAAACAAACTAAGGGATTGCAAGCGGTAGGAGATCTCGGTGGTTTCCCACTTTCCGTCCTTTTCGACAAGTCCTCCGTTCTCGCCCGTTTTGATGACCTGCATGATGAGGTTGTAATCCTCATCAATGATAAAGGATTCCACCCTGTCCTCTTCGAAGTAGGTGACCACGTCGGCCAGCACCAGTTTTTCCTGGCTGGTGCTCTGGAAGATGACGGACACCACCACGATGATCAGAGCGATCACCACGAGGTAAAAGAGTATTGTTTTGATGTGGTTCTTCATTGGTTCCTCCGTTCCAAGGGATTATTAGTATGTGCGGCTACCCGAAGCGATTGAGACGATGTATTACTTGGTATATACTTCCGGCTTCAGAATGCCTACAAAGGGGAGATCGCGGTAGTATTCGTCGTAATCCAGGCCGTATCCCACCACAAAGCGATCGGGGATCTCAAGGCCGCGGTAGTCGGGGGTGAAATCAACCTCTCTGCGAGAGGGCTTGTCGAGCATCGTGCACGCCTTGACACTGCGCACACCGCGCTCGCGGAACAGTCCTGTGAGCATGGAAAGCGTTCTGCCGCTATCCACGATGTCCTCTACGATCAGGATATCCAGATCGGCGTAGTCGGTGCGCTTCAGGTCCAGATGTACGTTCAGACAGCCCGTGGACTGCGTGCCCGCGCCGTAGGAGGAGACCTTCATAAATTCCATCTCCACGGGGCGCTGGATCTTTTTGACAAGATCCACAAAGAACATCACGGAGCCCTTCAGGACGCAAAGGAGTGCCAGGCGCTTCGTGGGGTCGGGGTAATCCTCGTCGATCTTTTTGGCAAGGGCGGTGGTGATTTCGTCCAGTTCTGCTTCGCTTACCAAGATGCTTTCAATATCCTTATTCATTTCAGACATTCCCTTTCGTTAGTTGAAAAATAAATGGAGAGTCATATCGGGATCGCGACGCGCGCCGTCTCGTACGGGGCCGTGGGGAACGGCCAGGAGACCGTTCTCGTCGCACAAAAGCGGCAGTTGCTGTCGCTCGGCGATCGTCAGTGCGGACATACAGGGGAGCTTGCGCACCGCCTTGTGACAGCCGCCCGACAGAATGCGATCGCCCGCAAGACGGGTGCGCAAGGTAAGCGCGCCGCTTGTGGCGTTGCTTGCAAAATCAATGCGTGCGTGGTCGCGGTACAGGTCCGCTCGCGCTCCGTCCACGGGTGTACCGTGGCGCACGAGGAGCGCGACGCCGCAAGGGAAGAGGGTCTCACCCTCGGAAAGCGTCACGGAAAAGGGCTCGTCGGGGGGACACGGCTCGGTGTCGACCACAAGACGCGCGTTCTCCACGCGCACGGTAGCGTGCGGCAGGGAGAGTGTTGCATGGGGGCGTGCCTTCCTCACAAGGTCCGCCAGCGCCTCGACGTGCGTCGCTTCGGGCGGGGCGGGGAGCAGTTGTTGCATCACGCGCGCGAACACGGGCGTGGGTAGTGCCGAAAGGGCCGCGCAAGAGGGGGACGTGCCCTCTTTTTGCAAAAACGCCTCGGCGGTCTGCCACAAAAATGCTTCGTCCTCGGCAAGCGAGGCCGCACAGCGTGCGGCACACACGGCACCCGAGGGCCACAGTTCACGCAGAACGGGTAATACCTCCATACGCAAGCGGTTGCGGGGGCAACAGGGCTCGTCGTTGGTGCTGTCCTTGACAAAGGAGAGCCCCGCCGACTCGCAGTATTGCACAATATCCGCCCGCGGCACTTGCAACAGCGGCCGTACCACCAGTGCTTTTCCCAAAGGGCGGCAGGCGGGAATGCCGCTAAGGCCGCGTAATCCCGCGCCGCGCATGAGGTGTTGGAGCACGGTCTCCAGTTGATCGTCGGCGTGGTGTGCCGTGGCAAGCAAGGGAATGCCGCGTTCCTCAAGGAATTCGGAAAACGCCGCGTATCTTGCGTTGCGCGCCGCCGTTTCCATACCGTCGCCCGTTCTTGCGGCAAGGGCGGGAACGTCTGCGTGCATCACGGTCAGCGGCACGTGCCATTGCTCACACAATGTTTCGCAAAAGGCGGCGTCGCGGTCTGCCTCCTCACCGCGAATACCGTGGTGGATATGCAGTGCGCAAAGCGACCCTTTGTGGGTAGCAAGCAGTACGTGGAGCAGTGCCACCGAATCGGCACCGCCCGAGAGCGCCACGGCTAAGTGCGTGTCGGGGGGGAGTGCGGTAAGCTCGGTGGGTGCGCGATAGCCCCGAGGGGGCGTGAGATGCAGATTACTCATTCGCGCGTGTCGTCAAGCGTCAGGAATTTGGTGTAGGAGCCGATCCAGCCCATCTTCACGTTGCCCGTGGAGCCGTGTCGGTTCTTCTGAATAATGACCTCGGCCACGTTGCCCTCCTTATCGTCGGGCGCGCGGTCGGTTTTATAGTATTCGTCACGGTACAGGAACATAACCACGTCGGCGTCCTGCTCGATCGCACCCGAGTCACGCAGGTCGGAAAGTTGGGGACGCTTGTCCGTGCGGCTTTCGGGGCCACGGGAAAGCTGTGCACAGCAGATCACGGGCACGCGCAGATCCTTGGCCATGAGTTTGAGACCGCGGGAGATGTCGCCCACTTCCAGCGCGCGGTTGTCCGAGTGGCGCTCGCTCTCCATCAACTGAAGGTAGTCGATGGCGACAAGGCCGAGGTTTTCCACACGGCGAAGTTTGGACTTCATGGCCGTCACGGTCATACCCGAGGTATCGTCGATGAGAATGTTGGTGGCAGAAAGTTTTGCGGCGGTATCCGCGATCTTCTTCCAGTCCTCGGAGGAAAGTTGACCCGAGCGCAGGTTGTGGCTGTTGACCATGGCCTCACTGGAGATCATACGCGATACCAACTGCTCGGCGGACATTTCAAGAGAGAAGATGCAGACCGTCTTTTTGGAGGCGATCGCCACGTTGCTTGCAATGTTCAGTGTAAAACTGGTCTTACCCATACCGGGACGTGCGCCCACCAGGATCAGATCCGAGTCGCCCATACCCACAAGAATACGGTCAAGACCCGAAAAGCCCGTAGGCGTGCCCTGCATCGCCCCGTCGCTGTCGGCGAGGTTGTGCAAATCCTCTAGTACGTTGCGCAGTACGTCACGAATGTGACGGAAATGGCGCGTATCGCGCCCTGCCGAGATCTCGTTCAGTTGTCCCTGTGCATAGTCCAGAATGTGCGGCACGGCCTCCTGCTCTGCATAGGTCATGTCCGACACTTCGGCACACACGGCGATGATCTGACGGCGTGTGCTCTCTTCCTTGACGATGCGCGCGTAGTCCGCGATATTCATCGCGCTGGGCGTGGCCTCAAGGAGGGAACGGATATAGTCCTCGCCGCCCGACTTCTCGTACACGCCCTTGTGCACGAGGGTGTCGATCAGCGTGACGGGGTCGATCTCGCGGCTCGCATCAAACAACTCGCGCATGGCGAGGAAGATCTGTTTGTGCTCGGCGACGTAAAAGTCGTCCGCGCCGACTACGGTGAGTACCTCGGTGATCGAGGCGGGGTCAATGAGGATCGAGCCGAGCAGTGCGCGCTCGGACACAAGGGAAGCGGGCATCTTGCGGACGGGATCGCCCTCGCCCTGCCAATACTCGTTATGCAGTTCTGCCATGGCTTACTTCTCGGTGACGATCAGGCGGATCTTGCCCGACACGTCGGTATACAGGCGGACGTCCAGTTCGTAACTGCCGTAGGCCTTGATGGGCTCGGGCAGAGAGATCTTGCGCTTGTCCACGGTGATGCCGTAGTCGCGCGCCAGCGTCTCGGCAATATCCTTGGAGGTGATAGAGCCGTACAGGCGACCGTCTGCGGCGGCACCCGCGCGGAAGATCACCTGGAACGTGGTGAGTTTTTCGGCGATCGCGCGTGCGTTAGCGCGATCGGTGTCGATCTTGTGCTGTGCGGCCGCCTGCTTGTTTTTCAGCTCGGTCACGGCCTGGTTGTCAGCGGGCTTGGCCAGTTTGCGGGGGAGCAGAAAGTTGCGGGCGTAGCCGTCCGAAACTTCAACGAGTTGGTCCTTTTTGCCCTGACCCTTTACGTCAGCGAGAAGAATTACTTTCATGTCTTTATCCTTTCTGTCGGGGAGTGTCAATGGTTGGTGTCGCCGCGCTTGGCGTTCTCAATGTCGGCAAAATAGCCGTTGATGGCGTTTTGAAGATCGTCGATGGCGATCTCAAGAGAGGTGTCGGCGAGGGCCGCACCTGCGGAGTCAAAGCGTCCGCCGCCGCCCAGGCGCTCCAGAATGAGCTGTACGTTGACCGTGCCGTCGGAACGGCCCGAAATGTGGATCACGTTATCGATCACCACAAGGGCAAAGGAGGCGCTGACACCGCGGACGGTAAGCAGGCGATCCGCTTCCTTGGCGGCGGCGGTGCGGTCATCTGCGCCGCGCCCCGTTCCGTGGCTCCAGGTAAGTCCCACGGTGTGATTCTGCAGGAAGCGACAGCCCGAAAAACTGCGTTCGCAAACGTAATCCTCGTAATTCTGGTTGAAGAAGGTCTGCACGCGGTCGGCGTTTGCGCCCTTACCGTAAAGGTAGCGCGCGGCGTCCATGGTGCGCGTGCCCGTGTTGCGGGTGAAGCCCGCCGTATCCAGCATAATACCCGAAAGCATCACACTGGCGACTTCGTCACCAAGGATACTGCCGATGTCGTTCTCCGAGCCCGTTTCGCACTGTTCCAGCATTTCGCTGACCAGTTCGCAGGCGGAGGAGGCACTGGAATCAATGTGACTCATAACGGGCTCAAAATCGTATTCGCCCGTTTTGAGGTGGTGGTCGATGATGGCGATCTTGCCCGACACCTCGCGCACGTTGGCGGCTACGTCGGGCGCCTCGATGATGCCGAGGTTGTTGGCGTCTGCAATGATCAGCAACGTGCCGGGGCGGATCATATCCAGACCCTTATGCGCGGAGATGAACATATTCGCGTAGGTGGGCGTAGCCATCAGACGCTGTGTGACGGTGCGGAAATTCGTGTGGGAAAGATCCGAGATGATCTTGGTGGGCACGTTGGCAAACAGGCCGAATTGTGCAAGACCGATACAAGCACCGATCGAGTCGAAGTCGGGGTTGCGGTGTCCCATGATCAGCAGGTTGTCTGCCTCGGAGATCTTGGAAAGCAGGAAGTTGGCGACCACGCGGGATTGCACGCGGTTGCGCTTGCGGAAGGGGCGCGTTTCGCCGCCGTAATAGCGAATGCCGTCCTTGCGGCGTACGGCCACCTGGTCACCGCCGCGTTGCAGTGCCATATCCAGGGCGCTCTCCGCGTCGGCGGCGCGTTCTGCCATGGAGCAGTCGGCAAGCGAGATGCCGACGGAAACGGTCACGGGAATACTGTATTCACCAAGGCGAATGTCACGCACACCGCCCAGTAGTTTGCTGAATTTATCGTCCTCGCACTCGCGGAGTTTTTCCTGCGAGAACAGCATGATATAGCGGTCGCGCTCGTACTCGCGCAGAAGACCGTTCATTTCGGTCGCCCAGCGGATCAGGATATCGTCCACGCGGCGGGACGCATCGCGGTAACTCACGCGTGTGTACTGCGTGAGCTCTTCGAGGTTGTCCACGTCAATGTAGGCAACGGCGGGCATATCACGCTCGGTTTTTTCCTTGAGGTTGAGGAGTTCGGTGATGTCGGTGAAGGACACAAGGTAACTCACGCGCTTGTCCAGTTGTACTTCGTAAGCGCGCGCCACGTAGCGTCCTGCGGTCACCAGTCGCACGACCCTGCCGCCTGCCGCGGCGCGAAAGCCGCTCTCGGGTGCCTTGGTCACGACGTCCTCTTCCACGGCCATCGCCTCTCGGGTCAGGTCGCTGACGGGCTTTTGACGTTCCTTACTGCGCGCCGCGGCGTCCGTGATCTCACGTAGCGTAACGCCGCCGCAGAGTTCGGAAATGTTGCCGCGATAGAAGGGCTCCTTGACGCCGATAATGCGTTGCAGTGCCTCGTTGATCGCGCGGACGCGCCCCTGCTCGTCCACAATGGCGTAGGGAAGATCCACAACGTACTTGAACACATTGTGCATTTTATGGTTGAGCGTTTCGTTCATGCTCTGCTCACCGCGTTGCTTGTAACGCTTGATGCGGAAGATCGCGTAAACGACAAGCGACAAGAAGCAGTAGGAAAGCAGGAACAAAACGGGGGTTAGACGCCCCAGGGCGTTGCTCGGGAAAAAGCGTTCCACGGCGAGATAGGAGCCGAAGAAGAGAAGTCCCAGTACGATAGAGATAAGGAGCGGAATGCCCGAATCGGAGCGGTTTTGACGTTCAAAATGTTTTTGCATTACAATTCTCCTTTGTCACGGGGTGGCAAAAATTTTGCAAGCAGAATGGAAAAAGCGCCCACAAATGCGGTCAGTGCAAGGCCTGCCGAGGGGTAACTTGCCATCAGCGCGAACAGACCAAGCAGGAGTAAGAGTGACAGACAAGAGCGTTGCTTGCCCTGTCCCGCAAGTGAGGAAACGCCAACGAGCACAAGGGGTGGCTCCAGCATCATCGCCACGTTGAGCGCGGCACTCGATGCAAGGGTGGATTCCTCGGCGCCTGCAATCAGTGCCACCACGTATGCCAGCACGAACAGTGCCGCAGTCACGACGGAGACCGTGACACCCGCAAGGCGTGCAGGCACGCGAGGCAGAGTGTGCCAGGCGGTAAGCAGACGCAAGAAGATGCGCCAGATGCCAAAGGCCAGCACCGTGCACAGTGCCGCAAAAAGGCCGGGCAGAAGGTTGCCGAGCGCGGTGAGTTCTCTGTCGAGATCGTCAAGGGAAATATCCAGCGCCAACCCTTGTTCCTCATACAGCGCGATGGCCGATTCGTAGTAGGAAAGCAAACCGTCGTGAAGCGTGCTCGCAAGATCGGTGAGAGGATTGGTGTCGGGCCAGCCGTTTGCCACCAGTGCGATCAGCCACGCACCGACGGCGATCACGGCAATGGCGACCGTGAGGAGCACGACGGAGGGGGTGTGCGGGCGGCAGGTCAGCAAGCAGTAGGCAAGCACGGAGGCAAGTGCCATGGGTACAAGACAGGTAAGCGAGAGCACCGCGTTGCGCGTGATGAAAAAGGAAAGCAGATACGCGATCACGGGCAGTGCCGCAAGGGGCAGTGCGCGGGAGAGTTTGCGGCTGTTCACGATCACGAAGGCACCCGACACAGAGCCAAGCAGTACGGCCGCGTACGCCGCAGGCAGTGCCATGGGATTGGCGGCGGTCAGCGCGGTAAAGCCGTAGAGAAGCACGGCGGGAATGGCCACGGGGATTAGCGACGCAAAGGAGCGCGTCAGCGCGTAGTAGAAGATCACACCGCCCACCAGGTACAGTCCCGATACGGCGGGCACGTGCGAGAGGGGCAGGGCGATGGCCGAGAAAAAGAAGAGCACGGCGGCAAGCGCCAGATGCGCGGGATCTGCCACGTTCAGCATTTCGCGCCAATCGGCACGCTCGGCCTTATTCAAGAGAGCGAAGTGCATAAGCAGTCCTCCTCGGTCAAACTCGGGCATAAATATACTACCCTAATTTAATATTATAACACTGTTTTTGATAGTTGTAAACCTATTTCGTGATAGATTTGTGAAAAATCGCCGCCGAAAGGGGATTTTTTCCTTTTTCTTTGCTAAAATTTACGAAAAAATAAAAAAATTACACAATCCTATTGCAAACGGGCGCAGAATGTGGTATACTAACGACAGTATGAAGATCGGACGGAGCAGGTTGAACGACCTGCTCCTCTTGTTTGTCAGGAAATTCCCCGTGAAAGGAGAACAAAATGGCAGGTGTAAAGCACATCGTAACCACGGTGACCGAGGGGATCTCCCCCATCGCGGCAGAACTCGGATACGTGCTCTGGGACGTGGAATACGTCAAGGAGGGCGCGCGCCGCATTCTGCGCGTGACAATCGATAACGAAGAGGGCATCACGATTGAGGATTGTGAGAAAATGCACCGCGCGATCGATCCCGTGCTCGACGAGTTGGACCCGATTGAGGACGCCTACGATCTGGAGGTCAGTTCCCCCGGAATCGAGCGCGATCTTCGCACCAACGCGCACATTGATGCGTGTACGGGCGAGGACGTGGAAGTGCGTTTTTTCGCACCGTTTGAGGGCCAAAAGAGTATGCGCGGTGTTCTCGGCGGCCGCGTGGGTGAGGAGGCGCTCCTGATTCGCGTGGGCGAGAACGAGTTGTCGATCCCCCGCAGCGTGATCGCAAAAATCCGCACCGTTTTTGAGTTTTGAGAGAAATAAGCACACATAGATTTGATTGATGAAAGGATCGAACCAATGAGTACGAAAAGCAACAAGGAATCCTTGGTAAACGCACTGGACCTTCTGGAGAAGGAAAAGGGCATCCCGAAGGCGTATATGCTGGAAAAGATCGAAGCCGCGTTGGTTTCCGCCTACCATAAGGAGTACGGCGCGAATGCGCGCGTGCGTGTCCTTCTGGATCTGGAAAAGGACGACATCAAGGTGTTCCAACAAAAGACCGTCGTGGAGGTCGTGGAGGACGAGGAGAACGAGATCACGCTGGACGATGCCAAGAATCTGTCCAAGCGCTACAAACTCGGACAGGAGATCGAGATCAAGGTCAAGCCCGAGAACTTCCGCCGACTCAGTGCCGCCGCCGCCAAGTCCGTGATTATTCAGAGCATCCGCGAGGGCTCTCGCAAGGTGATGCAGGACGCGTACGAAAGCCAGCGCGACGAGATCATTACGGCAATCGTGGAAAAGGTGGATCCCATCAACGGAAACGTTGTGCTGAACACGGGCACGGGCCGCGCCGTCCTGCTCAAGTCCGAGCAGATCCCCGGTGAGGACTTCTACGTGGACGACCGTGTGAAGGTGTTTGTGATGGAAGTCAATAAGGAGGCACGCGGTCCGCTGGTCACGCTTTCCCGTTGCCACGCAGGCCTTGTCCGCCGACTGTTTGAACTGGAGGTCCCCGAGGTGACCGACGGCGTGGTGATCATCAAGGGCGTATCCCGCGAGGCGGGCGTGCGCAGTAAGGTCGCCGTTATGAGCCGCGATCCCGACGTGGATCCCGTTGGCGCTTGTATCGGTAACCGCGGTATGCGTATTGCGGGCATCGTGGACGAGTTGCGCGGTGAGAAGATCGACATTATCCCTTACAGCGAGCAGCCCGAGGAGTACATCGCCGCGGCCCTCGCCCCCGCACGCGTTCTGTCTGTTGAACTCGTCGGCGAGCGCGCTTGCCGCGTGCTGGTCGAGCCCGATCAGCTCTCTCTTGCCATTGGCCGTGAGGGTCTGAATGCTCGTCTTGCCGCCCGCCTTACGGGCTTTAAGATCGACATCAAGTCGGAATACTGATTCCAATGGAACAGAAAAAGAAAAAGATCCCCGAACGGCAGTGTCTTGGCTGTAACGGTCATTTCCCCAAGCCCACACTGCTTCGGGTAGTGCGCGACCCCGACGGAAACGTATCGCTTGACTTCACGGGAAAGAAATCGGGCCGCGGCGCATATATTTGTAAGAATGTAGCATGTCTGCAAAAGGCGCAGAAATCCCGTCGCCTTGCGCGCAATCTGGATTGTGAGATCCCCGAGGACGTGTATCTGTCCATGGAGGCCGAACTTGAAAGAGACGTGTGATAAGACCGCGCGGGCACTGTCTCTTCTGGGGCTTGCCACAAGAGCGGGGCGTGTTGTGGTGGGCGTTTCGCTCATTTGCACGGCGCTCTCGCGCGGCGCGAAGAATAAAACCCCCCTGCTTGTGTTGGAAGCGGCAGACAGTTCCGCCAACACGCACAAGCGCATTACGGACCGCACTGCTTTTTACGGCGTGCCGTCGGTGAGACTCGAGATCGATTGCGCGGCGCTTTCGCACGTTGTGGGAAAGCGGGAGGCCCTGGTGGCCGCCGTAGGCGTGACCGAACCGAATCTGGCAAAAGCAATTATGGAAGCCCTTGGAGTGGAAACACTCTGATAAGACAATTCACTTTGGACCGTATATCGCACGGACTGCGATGTACAAGGAGGAGGAAACATGGCGTTTAAGATCAATCAACTGGCAAAGGATTTTGGCCTGAAGAGCAAGGAGATTACCGAGCTTTTGGCCGCGCGCGGCGTGGAGTGTAAGACAACGCAAAAGACGCTCGAACCCAAGGAATTCGATCTGGTGTTCGAGGCGCTCACCCGTGCGGCACAGATCTCGGGTATCGATGACTATCTGTTCGGCGATACCTATATTCCCACGGAGAAGAAGGTGGCAAAGAAACCCGCCGCAAAGCCCGCCGTGAAGGAGGAGTCTGTCCCTGTCGCCCCCGAAAAGGCGGAAAAGGTCGCTCCCGAGAAAGCGGAAAAGGTGGAAAAGGCCGCTCCCGCCAAGGCAGAAGTGCCCGCAAAGAAAGAAGTACCCGTGAAGGCCGAAGCGCCCGCAAAGGCACCCGTAGCCGAGAAGACCGCAAAGGTGGAAAAGAAGCCCGCCGAAGCGCCCCAGAAGGCAGAGCCCGAGGTGAAGTCCGCACCGAAGACGGAAGCTGCCCCCACGCCCGCTCCCTCCAAAGTAGAAAAGCCCGCCCCCCAGGGCCCCAGAACCTATAACATTCCGCAGAATCTGCGTGCTACCATGCAGCGTCCCGCACAAGTACCTGCAAGAGCACCGCAGGGCGGACGTCCCGCACAGGGACAGAGCGCACCCGCACAGGGCAACCGTCCCGCACAGGGCAACGCTCCCGCATGGGGTGCGGCAAGACCGCAGAACGATCGCTTCGGCGGCGGCTTTGGCGGCAACCGTCCCGCACAGGGTGGCTTCAACAAGCCTCAACAGCAGTCCCGCCCCGCGCAGAACCGTCAGGGCGGCTTCCGCGATAAGGACGAGGGCGGCAGAGCCCCCCGTGAGCATTTCCAGGCACAGGCCATTGTGCGCGGTCAGACGCCCAAGGGCGGCGACACCGGTGCCAAGACGCGCGGTCAGACCCGCGTGGTGGATATGCGCGGCTCCTCTGTGGACCTTTCCAAGTATGACGAGCGTCTGGACACCTTCGTGCCCGACGCAGTACGCGACGTGCGCGGCGGCAACCAGCGTTTCAAGAAGCAGGTCGGCACGCACGCAATGACCGCAGGCAAGAAGGGTAAGAAGTCCGCGGCTCCCGCTACCAAGCAGGCACTGCACGTGACGATTCCCGAGGAGATCACCGTGAGCGAGTTCGCATCGCGCATGAAGATCGCACCCGCCGAGGTCGTGAAGAAACTGATGATGATGGGTATGATGGTCACGCTGAATCAGACCATCGACTTTGATACCGCGTTCCTGATCGCCTCCGAACTTGGTGTAGAAGCCACCAAGGAGGTCGTGGTGAGCATTGAGGAGAAACTCTTTGACGATGCCACGGATGCCGAGGAGGATCTGGTCGAGCGCGCACCCGTTATCTGCGTCATGGGTCACGTTGACCACGGCAAGACCTCTCTGCTTGACGCCATTCGTCACACGCGTGTGACGGCAGGCGAGGCGGGCGGCATTACCCAGCACATCGGTGCATATCGTGTGAAGGCCGCAGGTCACGATCTGACCTTCCTGGACACCCCCGGTCACGAGGCGTTTACCGCCATGCGTGCACGCGGTGCCAAGTCCACGGATATCGCCATTCTGGTGGAGGCCGCCGACGACGGCATCATGCCCCAGACCGTAGAGGCGATCAACCATGCCAAGGCCGCAGGCATTGATATCATCGTGGCCATCAACAAAATGGATAAACCCACCGCCAATCCCGACAACGTCAAGCAGGCACTGACCAATTACAGCCTCGTTCCCGAGGAATGGGGCGGCGACGTGATCTGTGTACCCGTATCTGCCAAGACGGGTATGGGTATCGACGAACTGCTTGAGAGCGTGGTGCTTGTTGCCGAGATGAAGGAGCTTCGCGCCAACCCCAACCGTCGCGCGAAGGGTCTGATCATCGAGTCCAAACTGGACAAGGGCGCAGGTCCTCTTGCAACTGTGCTGGTGCAGAACGGTACGCTCCGCACGGGTGACATTGTGATCGCAGGCACGGCAGTTGGCCGCGTACGTACGATGCGTGACCACAACGGCCGTACCGTCAAGGAGGCAGGCCCCTCCGTTCCCGTTGAGATCATGGGTCTTGCCGACGTGCCGGACGCAGGTGATGAATTCGCCGCCGTCGAGGACGAGCGCATGGCAAGAACGCTGGCAGATCAGCGCCGCGATGCCGCCAAGGAGGCGGGCTTCCAGGCCAATGCCCGTGCTAACCTCAACGATCTGTTTGCACAGATCTCCGACGGTGTCAAGGAACTCAATATCATCGTCAAGGCAGACGTGGCCGGCTCGGCCGAGGCCGTGAAGCAGTCGCTTGAGAAACTCTCGGGTGACGAGGTCAAGGTGCGCGTCATTCACACCGCCGTGGGTGGTATCATCGAGGGCGACGTTATGCTCGCCGCCGCATCGAACGCGATCATCGTCGGCTTTAACGTCCGTCCCGACAAGATGGCACTGGACAGCGCCGAGCGTCAGAAGGTCGATATCCGCACTTACCGCGTGATCTACGAGTGCATCGAGGAGATCGAGGCGGCAATGAAGGGTATGCTGGCGCCCAAGTTCCGCGAGGCACTGCTCGGTCACGCCGAGGTCCGTCAGACCATTCGCGTGCCCAACGTCGGTACCATTGCGGGCTCCTACGTGCAGGACGGTAAGATTACCCGTGCCGCACAGATCCGCGTGGTGCGTGACGGCGTGGTGATCTTTGAGGATAAGATCTCCTCGTTGCGCCGCTTCAAGGACGACGTGAAGGAAGTGGCCGAGAGCTACGAATGCGGTATCGGTCTTGACAAGTTCAACGATATCAAGGTAGGCGACATTCTGGAGGCCTTCATCATGGAGGAGATCCCGCAGTAATCTGCGCGGATACCATAAGGAGGTTTCGAGATGGTTTGGGAAAAATCCTGCGGCGCACTGGTGGTGCGCCGCGAGGGAGAGCAATATTTTGTTTTGATGATCCGACACAAGGCGGGCGGCAATCGCTCCTTCCCCAAGGGACACATGGAAGAGGGAGAGACTGAGTATGCGACCGCATTGCGCGAGGTGATGGAGGAGACCTCCTCCCGTATCGCCATCGTGTCGGACTTCCGCTCCACCGTGACGTATCGCCCCTCTCCCGGGGTGATGAAGGAGGTCGTGTACTTCCTGGCCTTTACCACCAGTGCGGATATCAAGCCCCGTGAGGGTGAGATCGCCGAGGTGGAATGGGTACCGTTGGAGCAGGCCGAAGAGGCCCTTACATACGAAAACGATAAGACCGTTTTCCGCGCGGCAATGGAGCGCATGCAGCACCTGAGCACCGCGATCAAGTAAAGAAAAAAGGCCGCGTCTGCCACTGGCGGACGCGCGCTTTTTTCTTGTAGCGGAACAAGGCAAAAACAAGAAAAAGGCACCTGACGGGGTGCCTTTTTCGCATTTTTTAGTTAAAATAGCCCTCTCTGTAAAGCAGTTCGGCGATCAGTACGGCGCCGCCTGCCGCGCCACGGAGCGTGTTGTGAGAAAGGCCCACGAACTTCCAGTCGTAAACGCTGTCCTCACGGAGTCTGCCGACCG
>JAZSGQ010000070.1:0-8214 GCA_045532805.1 Eubacteriales bacterium | reverse complement strand
TTCAGCTCGCCGCAAGCAGCCTCGTCGCAAGCGATAATGCCGTCCTTATGCAGCTGAAGAGCGCTGATCGTCCATGCGTGATCCACGCCGCCCTCCACGCAGTGCTTCAGTGCGCGCGCCTTGTTGTGGCCGCTGATCAGCAGCATCACCTGCTTCGAATCGCAAACGGTGCCAACGCCAACCGACAGCGCGGTCTTCGGCACCTTGTTCACGTCGTTGCCAAAGAAGCGGGAGTTCACGATCAAGGTGTCCTCCGTCAGCGCGCGAACACCCGTTCTCGAGGAAAGCGAGGTGAAGGGCTCGTTGAAGGCAATGTGTCCGTCAACGCCGCTGCCGCCCATGAAAAGATCGATGCCGCCGTAGGATGCGATCTTGTCCTCATAGCGCTGGCACTCAGCCTCAAGATCCTCTGCCATACCGTTCAGAATGTTCACGTTCTCTGCAGGAATATCGATATGATCAAAGAAGTTATCGTGCATGAAATACCAATAGCTCTGGTCATGCTCTCTCGGCAGACCCACGTATTCGTCCATATTGAAGGTCACTACGTTCTTGAAGGTCACCTTGCCTGCCTTATTCATTTCGATCAGTCTTTTATATACGCCGAGAGGCGAAGAGCCCGTGGGAAGTCCCAGCACGAACGGACGGCTCTCCTTATGATCGTTGATCGCGTTCGCGATGTGCTGTGCGGCCCATTCGCTCATTGCGTCGTAATTGTCCTTGATGATTACTTTCATTTTCTTGCTCCTTGCATTTTTTAAGTCTGATGTAAATTTTTAGAGGGTAGCCCAAGCCTTGCAGCTCGGGCTACCCTTTTCCCATTATTATACCGCAAAATCAGGCATAATAACCGATTTCACCGCAATTATACGCCCTGCTTTGCACGGCGGATCGCCTCAGCCTCGGTGCAACCGTCCTGTGCAACGTGTCCGGGCAGGGGAACAAGCTTCTCGTGGATCGCATCAAGGATCCAGGATGCCTGCGGGAAGAAGAACTGGTCAAACTCGAAGGGAGGCGTGATCCAGTTGCGTGCGCCAACCACAACGGGCGGTGCATCCAGATCGTCGAAGCAAAGCTCGGTGATGTTCTTGGCAACGTCATTCATGAAGGAGCCTCTTGCGCAAGCATCCGAAACGAGAACGACTCTGCCGGTCTTCTTAACCGACTCGATGATCTTGGTGTAATCCAGCGGAACAAGCGAGTGAATGTTGATGATGTCGGCCTCCATACCGTACTTCTCGGAAAGCTGCTTCGCGGCATCAACGGCACGGTAAAGAGCCGCACCGATGGTCAGAATGGTAACGTCCTTACCGTCGCGAACCTTGTTGGTATCACCGAACTCGATCTCGTAGCGCTCAGCGGGAACGCCACCCTCGTGGAACTGCTCACCAACGTCGTAGATTCTCTGGCTCTCGAAGAAGACAACGGGGTCCGTGCCCTTCAGAGCGGATTCCATCAGACCCTTTGCCTCCCAAGGCGTTGCGGGGAAACAAACCTTAAGGCCGGGGGTATGTGCGCAAAGCGCAGTCCAGTCCTGGCTATGCTGTGCACCGTACTTCGAACCGACCGAAACACGGAGAACGACGGGCATCTTGAGAATACCTGCACTCATTGCCTGCCACTTGGACATCTGGTTGAAGATCTCGTCGCCTGCACAACCGATGAAGTCGGCGTACATCAACTCAACCAGTGCGCGGCCGCCCGAAACGGCGTAACCGACTGCCGTACCAACGATGGCCGCCTCGGCAATGGGAGGGTTGAACAGACGGCTGGGCGGGAACGCATCCCTCATGCCGCGGTAAACGGCGAATGCGCCACCCCAGTCACGGCAGTCCTCGCCGTAAGCGATGAGGGTGGGATCCTCGTAGAATCTGTCGTAAATCACCTCGGACAGGGCGTCACGAAGGTTGAAGAGTTTCATCTTGGAAACGGGCTTGCCGTCAACGATCGGGCAACGCTCCTTCTCCTTGATCTTCTTGTAGGCGGGAACCTCTGCAAGAGGCATATTGACCTCGGGCTCACGGTCATCGAGTTTCTCAACCTTCTGGTTGGAGAACATCAGGCGCTCCACAACGGCGGGATCCTTGCGGAAATCAACGTAGGGGCTGATCTCGGGATCAGAAGCCGCCTTGCAGATAAGCGTCATGCGCTCTGCCGTCTCAGCGAGAATGTCATCGAGCTTGGTGTCACCCACCACGCCTGCCTCAACAAGACCCTTGCGATACGTGATGATCGGGTCGATCTCGCGCCATGCATCGATCTCTTCCTTGGTGCGGTAAGCATTCTGGTCGGACGTGGAGTGGCCGGAGTAGCGGTAGGTAAGCGTGTCAAGAAGCACGGGGCCCTCGCCCTTGCGAAGGATCTTGAGTTTTCTTTCCATGGCGTCGATCACGGCCAGAGGATTGAAGCCGTTGACGCGCTCGGCGTAGAACTGCGTGGGGCTGACACCCGAACCGATACGGGCAAGCATATCGTAACCCATGGTCTCGCCGCGGGTCTGGTCACCCATGCCGTAAGAGTTATTGAATACGTTGTAAAGGATGGGCATACCGCCGTTATGGTTCTCCCAAAGGGTCTTGAACTGATCCATAGCGGCAAAGTTCATTGCCTCCCAAACGGGACCGCGTGCCATCGAGCCGTCGCCCGAGTTGCATACGACGATACCCTGCTTGCCGTTGATCTTCTTAAACAGAGCGGCACCGGTAGCGATAGCGGCAGAGCCACCAACGATCGCGTTGTTGGGATAAATGCCGAAGGGCAGGAAGAAGGCGTGCATCGAACCGCCCATGCCCTTGTGGAAGCCGGTATCACGAGCAAAGATCTCGGACAGCGTTCCGTAAAGAATGAAGCGGATTGCAAGTTCCTTCACGTCGCTGACGGGACCGAGCTTCTCGGTAGCACGAAGAGCCGAACCGCCAAGGAAGCCCTCCATGATGGTCATCAGTTCCTGCTCGCTGAGCTTGTGAATGCAAGAGAGCGCCTTTGCAAGGATCTCGGAGTGGCTACGGTGAGAACCGAACGAAAAGTCGTTCTGGTCAAGCAGATACGCCTGTCCTACGGCAGCCGCTTCCTGTCCGATGGAAAGGTGTGCGGGGCCGGGATAGGTGGTCTCGATACCATTATAAAGGCCCTGCGTCTTGATCTGGTTGAGCATCGACTCAAACTCGCGAAGAACGGTAATATCGCGATAAATACGAACAAGATCGTCGTCGCTGTAGCGGCTTCTCTCCTCTTGAAAGGTCTTATTGTAGGCGTTTACCGGAATGCTCTAAAAGGTAATTTTACCGGGTGCCAGTGTTTCCTTAGGATCTACGAATAAACTCTTGGGCATTGTTCTGTCTCCTTTGTGAATTTATGTGAAAATTTTATATGTTTCTCAAATGTGGAAAATGGCTTCGCGAATGATCTCCGCAACCGTGGGATGCGGGAACACGAGTTTCTTCAGGCGGTTGGGTGTCAGTTCCGTGTCGATCATCATCGTAGCAGTCATAATGATCTCGGAAGCGTAGGAACCAACCATATGACAACCCACAAGACGGTTCTTGTCGGTATCCACCACAAGTTTGATAAAGCCCTTGCCACCCTCGTTCTCGGCAAGATAACGTCCCGCATAGGACATGGGAAGTTTGATTTCCTTAACCTTCATTCCCTTCTCCTCGGCGGCTTCCTTGCTGTAACCAACGCTTGCTACCTCGGGATCGGTATAAATGACCGAAGGAATCACGTCGTAACGCATCTCGTCCTTCTTGCCAAGCATGTGGTTTACGGCAACCTCTGCCTCTCTGTATGCGGTATGAGCCAGCATCAGCTTACCGTTACAGTCACCGACGGCATATACGCCCGAAACGTTGGTGCACAGATGTCTGTCGGTTTTGATCGCGGCTCTGTCCATATCGAGTTGAAGCGTCTCGATACCGATGCCTGCGGTAGAGGGCTTGCGGCCTGCGGAGAGAAGGACCTTATCGCAAGCGATCTCCTTCTTTTCCCCGTTCTCTTCATACACCACGCTGCCTGCCTTGACCTCAAGCACCTTGGAGGAAAGTTTGAACGTCATACCGCGCTTCACGAAAGCGTCGGTCAGGACCTTGCAGATCTCGGGATCGGTTGCGCCTGCAATCTTGGGCATCATCTCGATGACCGTGACGGCAACACCGACACTGGCAAAGTAGTATGCCATTTCAAGACCGATCACGCCGCCGCCGATCACCACAAGGGTCTTCGGGAGCGTCTTTTCGTCCAGCACCTCGCGGTTTGTCAGAACAAATCCCGAGGCAAGGCCTTCCTTCAGGCCGGGAACGGGAGGAACTACGGTTTCGGAGCCCGACGCGATGGTCAGGCGCTTGCCCTCGTACACCACGCCGTCTGCTTCAACGGCAAAGCCGTTTGCACTTCTGCCCTTGATCACGGCGTTTGCGCTGATCACGGTCACCTTATTTCCCTTCATGGTAGCACCGACGCCTGCAACGAGGGTCTTCACTACGCCGTTCTTTCTCTCAACGACCTTCGCATGATCGTAAGTAACGCCCGTTACCGTGACGCCGAACGCTTCGCTTTCCTTGGCGTGTCTGTACATTTTCGAAGAATTCAAAAGCGTTTTGGTAGGGATACAACCCTCATTCAGGCAAGTACCGCCAAGTGCCTTCTTTTCAAAGACGGCAACCTTCATACCTCCCTGAGCCGCGCGCTCCGCGCAAAGGTATCCGCCGGGGCCACCGCCCACAACCAACAAATCAAAAATTTCCATATTCTTATCCCCTTATTTTGCAAGAAGCGCGGTAAAGTTTTCAAGATTGTGAGCAAGTCCCTTCGGGAAGCGGGCCGCAGGCGACCCGTCTACTGCGCGGTGATCGTAGGTCAAACTCAGCGTCATAGCCGGGTAGACCTGGATCGAGCCGTCCGCCGCCTTTCTGACGCGATCGGTCGTGCAACAAACGCCGAGGATACCCGTCTGAGGCGGATTGATCACAGGTGTGAAGGACTCAACACCCAGATTGCCGAGGTTGGAAACCGTGAAACTACCGCCCGTCAACTTATCGGGGCTGATGTTACCCTCGCGGCACTGTGCGGCAAGCGCCTTGACCTCCTTGGAAATCTCCAGGAGACTCTTCTCGTCCGCATGGAAAATGGTAGGAACCATCAGTCCTCTGGGCGTATCGACTGCCACGCCGAGGTTGACGTGCTTGAACAAGCGAATGTTGTTGTCGTCAAGCATATGTGCGTTGAGGTCGGGGTGGTTCAGCAGCGTTCTGGACACTGCATACAGAACGATGTCGCCGATCGTAATGCCCGCATACTCGCCCTCGGCCGCCTTGAGGATCTTGCGGTAAGCAAGGATCGTGGTAGCGTCGAAGGAGTTGGTGTGCGTAAGCTGTGCCATCGTGGAGAGCGAAGTGTGCATCGACTTGCTGATCGCACGGCGGATACCGCTGAACTTCACGTCGGTGTACTCTGCCTCGTCCACCACCGCCTTTGCGGGTGCGGCAACAGGGGCCTCTTCCTTTGCCACGGCGACAACAGGATTCTCCATCAGCGTTCTTACGTCACGCTCGATGATTCTGCCGTTCGGGCCCGTGGGGGTAGCGAGCGAAGCGTCTACGCCTGCACGCTCGGCCAGTTTTCTGGCTCTGGGGGAGATGGCGGTCTTTTCGCCTGCAACTGCCGTCGTGGCAACGACGGGGGCTACCTCCTCCTCCTTCTTCTGCTCCTCGACGGGCTTCTCCTCTGCCTGGGCGGCGGGAGCGGCACCCGAATCGGGGCGAAGTGCCGCGCAATCCTCACCGGGATTACCGACAGCACATACGTTTACAAGACAGGGTACCTCGTCTCCTTCGTTGTAAAAGATCTCAAGGAGCGTACCTTCTGCGGTGGACTCGCACTCGAAGGTCGCCTTATCCGTTTCGTAGGTAAAGAGAATGTCTCCTACCTTGATCGCGTCTCCGACTTTCTTTTCCCACGTACCGATGATACAGCTTTCTACCGTAATACCGGCCTTGGGCATAACAACAGCATTTGCCAAAACAAATCCTCCTTTAAAATATCGATCGTCCTATTATAACATATTATAACATTTGTGTCAATCGTTTTTTGAAAACTAATCTTTCCGTCGCAATCTCCCGATCACAGTATCGTCACGCCGTTTTCTTCGCACTTCCGACGGAACTCCTCGGGCAAGGGCTCATCACTGATGATATAGTCCACATCAGAGATCTCGGCAAAGGTAAAAGGCATCAGCCGCTTGAACTTATCCGTTCCGCAAAGCACAACGCTGGTGCGCGCTTTTTGGATCACAAGTCGCTTGATCAGCATATCCGCCTCGGTGCCGCAGGTAAAGCCCACCTCGGACGAGCAGCCCGAAACGCCGATAAAGGCAAGATCGATATTGATCTTTTCCAAAAGTTCCAGGGTGTTGATGCCCGACACCGAGAGCGTTCTCGGATTCATCGTGCCGCCGCAAAGGTTGACGGTGGCGTTTTTCAGACGGCAAAGTTCCAGTGCGATATTGGGACTGATCGTTGTGATATTCACGTCCATATCCGGCAGATTGCGCGCCAGGATCATATTGGACGTACTGGTGTCAAAAAACACCGAGCTTTGCGGACGCAACAGTTTCAGGGCTTTTTTCATCATGGAGGTCTTGCCCGTGGTGTTTTCCTTCATACGAATGTGGAACTCGATATCGTCAAGTTGGTGTACCGAGCGCACGCCACCCCGATATTTGGTGATGATCCCCATTTCCTCCAGCGCACTCAGATCTCTGTGCAAGGTCATGAGCGAGACCTCGGGAAAAAGTTCGCGCAACTCCTTGATCGTGGCGACGTTTTTGCTTTCCACGTATTTCTTTATCTTTTCTCGTCGGATAAGATTCATAACCCCTCCTGTTTGAAAGAATCGAATTTATAACATTTTATAACACGATTATATCACAACACCTGTGATTTGTCTATTGACATTTTCCACAATTTATACTAAAATGTCCCTATAGCCGAAGAAAGCCGAACACGACGGCCTCTCGGTAATGTATTTTCGCGCCTTTCGCCGCGCCCCAACTTGTAAAGTGCTCACTTTGCTGCGTTGTGTCACGACGAAATTCATCAAAAATCCATTCGCCGAGAGGCCATCGTGTTCGACTCTCTTCGGCTATAACGTCACCGAGGAAACGAATATGATCAAAAAACTGCAATGCTACGTCAGCCACGCCGTAGATCCTCATCTCAATCTTGCCATTGAGAAATTTCTTTTTGATACGGTAGACCACGAAACCCTTGTTTTGTACCTGTGGCAAAATCAAAATACCGTCGTTATCGGAAAAAACCAAAACGCCTTTTCGGAGTGCCGCACCGAACTTCTTTGCGAGGAAGGCGGCACCCTGGCGCGCCGTTTATCGGGTGGCGGAGCCGTCTTTCACGACCTCGGTAACCTGAATTTCACGTTTCTTTGCTCCACCGAGAACCTGAACGTCGCAAAGCATATGGAGGTCATTCGCGAGGCCTGTCGGCTGGCGGGCATTGAAACCGAACTTTCGGGACGGAACGACGTTCTGGCAGAGGGCAAAAAATTTTCGGGCAACGCTTTTTACAACAGTCGGGGGCATTCCTATCATCACGGCACGCTCCTCGTCAGTGCAGACCTGGAAAAACTCGGCCGTTACCTCACACCGCCCAAAGCCAAACTGGAGACAAAAGGGATCAGATCCGTGAGATCCAGAGTGATCAATCTTTCCGAACTTTCCCCGTCTCTTACCTGCGACGAGATGAGATCGCATCTTTTATCCGCGGCACAAACGGTTTTCGGTTTGTCAGCGGAGCCCTTTGGAGAGATCAGTCGGGAAAAGATCGCTCCGTACGCCGAGCAGTTCGGTAGCAGAGAATTTCTTTACGGTTCGCCGATTCCCTTCAACGTATCCTGTGAGGGGCGCTTGCCTTTTGGCGGCGCGGAACTCAAACTCTGCGTCAAAGACGGTCGCATTGTCGATCTTGAACTATACACCGACGCGCTCGACTCCGATCTCTCCGCCACCGTCAAGCAAGCACTCGTTTCCCTCCCCTTCGATCTGTCCGCGATCCGCGATGCACTGTTGGGGGCACTGGACACTGCCGACGCCGAAGCCCTGATCGCCCTTCTTTCCGACCAGATATTCTCATAATTCCGCGTCTTAACGTCAAAAAGCGGACCAGGAGGGAAATAACTCATCTGCGGGTTGAGTTTTTTTCCTTT
>JAZSGQ010000075.1:0-4931 GCA_045532805.1 Eubacteriales bacterium | reverse complement strand
TTTACAACTCCTTGGCACACAGAACGACATGGCTACGATCCGACTTCGTTCGGGGCTCTTTTTTCTTATTTCTTTTCAGAGCGGCGCACCGCGCGTCTGGAATCCGCCAGGGCCATCAGCGTGGTAAAGAGCAGCTCCCGTACCTCGGGATCAAGAGAAGTAAAACTGCGCACCACGTTTCTGATGCTTTGCGCCTTGTTGGCGGCGATCCCCGACAGTGTACTCTGCTCGGTGGATTCCAGCACCGTGAAAAGTGCCTCGCCAAACAAGCGCTTGCGCTCGGGAGAAAAGGTGTTGTTGAAATGGTCGATGATGGCCTCGGTCTGCTTTCCGAACGCCGTGCGCTCGGCGGTATAGACGAAATCGGCACCGTGGATCTGCCAGGAATACGGGTTGTGCTGACGCAGTCCCACGGCACTGCTCTTCACAATGCGATAATTCTCGTCGTGCTCCAACAGTACGCCCACGATAGAGGATTCGGGCAGGAAGGAGCGAATGCGATCCCGCATCTCCTCGTATTCCAGAGAGGAAAGCGTATCGTCGCAAAAGCCGGGGCCGTCAAAATTGTAGACCTCGCGGATGCGCTCTCGCACCGCGAGGCCCACCTTGACCGCCGCATACATGGCAAGGTTGCCGCCCTTGGAATGACCGCACACGAAAATGCGGCGCAACGGGTGCGCGGCGGCCACGGCGCGCAGATAGTCCACCGCGCGGAGTTGAGCAGGCACGGGACATTCGTAGCTCATACGGAAGTCCTCCTCCCAGCCAATGAGGGTATCGTCGGTTCCCTCGAACACCACCACCATATTCTGCCCGGGCAACAGTGCCGAAAAGGCCGCAAACTGCACACCGTCCTCGGCGTTCAGCTCGCTTTTCGCGGCAAATACACGCACAGGCGCAAAGCGCGCACTCTCGGCCACACGCGCAAGGAACGGGCGATGATCGATCGTGCCCGTTTTGCGGTCGGTCGCAAGATAGGCGCGCACCGCGTCGGAAAGTCGCACGGGGTCGGCGGTGGGATCCTTCCCGATGAACTCCTCCATACGGGCGTAGGAGAGCACCGAAAAAGTCAGCGCGTCCACCGCGCAAAGCGGCACGTTGCCAAACGTCAGATCGCCGCGCCAATCCAGATAATCAAACAAATTGCTCATCGTCTCTCCTCTCTCCCGCCGTGCACGGCGGATATACTCCTCACTATAATCATAGCATATTCAAAAAACCGTGTCAAGCGTGCAAAAAAAGGACGGATCACAGAATGCACGTTCCATAGGAAAACGCCCCTTGCCTTTTTGTTTGCAATATGGTAGAATGAAGGCAATGACACAAAAAGGAGCACGTATATGGACATCAAAGCGTTTATGAAGCAGGAAGGGGAAAAGCCCCTTGACCACCTCGTTGCAAACGGTGGCTTTTGCGGCATCTTCCGCAGGATCGCCTGCATCGGTGACAGTCTCTCCTCGGGAGAGCTGGAGTCCTTCGCGCAGGACGCCAAGGGCTTTCACGATTACTACGATATTTCCTGGGGACAGTTCCTCGCGCGCGACGCGGGCTGTACCGTGTACAACTTCTCCAAGGGCGGTATGACCGCAAGGAAATACGATGCCTTTGCCCGCGAGCAGGGCTTTTATGACGATACCTACAAGGCGCAGGCGTATATTCTTGCACTCGGCGTCAACGATATCAGCAAGACCATCGCGGGAGAGGAGACGCTGGGTGAGCTATCCGACGTTGACCCCACCGATTTTGCAAAGAACAAGCCCTCCTTTATCGGCTACTACGCCGCGATCATCGCGCGCTATCAGGCACTCCAGCCCAAGGCCAAGTTTTTCCTGATGACCTGCCCGCGCAGCGGAAAGGATGATCCCGAGCGCAACGCGCTCCGTGACAAGCACCGCGAACTCTTATTCGGTCTTGCCGAACTGTTTGAAAATTGCTACGTGCTGGACTTCCGCACCTATGCCCCCGTGTACGACGAGGAATTCCGCAAGGTATTCTACCTCGGCGGCCACATGAACGCACAAGGGTACCGCCTCACGGCGCTGATGGTAGAATCCTACATCGACTATCTCATTCGCCACAACCCCGAGGACTTCAAGCAGGTGGGCTTCATTGGCACCCCCTACCATAACGCAGGCGAGAAATGGTAAATAGAAAAAAGCACCCCAAACGGGGTGCTTTTTTCTATTTACCCACGCAGAAGTTGGCAAAGATATCCGAGAGGATCGCCTCGTCCACGGCGCGGCCGTCCACCTCGCCCAAGGCGGACATGGCAAGTTCCGCGTCCACCAGTGCCGCGTCCAGCGGCACGTCCAGGTCAAGGGCCTCGACGGTGCGTGCCAGTGCCTCGCTCGCACGGCAAAGTGCGGCGTGCTGACGGGCACTCGCCACGATCGGATCCTCGCCGAGATCCAGTTCTTCCGAAAGATACAGTGCCTCCACGGTACGCACCAGCGGCTCGATCTCGCCACGGGCGGCAGACACGTGCACCACGTGCGCAAAGCCGCAGAGCAGCTCCTCGGGGAAGCGATCTCCGCGATCGCACTGATTCAGCACGATCACCACGGGGCGCTCCTCGCGCCGCAACGTGTCAAGCAGGGCGCACACCTCGCCGTCGGCGGGGACCGAGGCGTTCAGCACGCAAAGGATTAGTTCGGCATCGGCCATTGCCTTTTTGGCGCGCGCCACGCCGATTTCCTCCACTGTGTCTGCCGTTTCGCGCAGACCCGCCGTGTCGCAAAGGCGGAGCGTCAACTGCCCTAATGCCACAGTCTCTTCCAGCACGTCGCGTGTGGTGCCCGCAATATCCGTCACGATAGCAGCCTCGCGGCCCACAAGCGCGTTATACAGCGTGGATTTGCCCGCATTCACAGGGCCGCAGATCACCGTGCGCACGCCCTCGGCCACGGCGTGTCCCGTCCGATAGGTGGCCGCAAGTTTTTCAAGCGCGCGCTGACGCGCCGACAGCGCCGCCGTCAACTCGTCACGGCTCATGCTGTTCAAATCCTCGTCGGGGAAATCGATCTTGGCATAGGCATCGGCCAAAAGGAGCGAGAGCGCCGAAAAGTTTTCTTCCAGAGCGCCCGCCAGTTTGCCGCGCATACCGCCGCGCGCCAGTGCCGCCTGACCCGTGGTCTTTGCCTCCAGGAGCGCACCCAGTGCCTCCGCCGAGGACAGTTTCATCTTGCCGTTCATTACGGCGCGGCGCGTGAACTCGCCCGCCTCGGCCATTCTGGCACCTGCCGCGAGCACGGCACAGAGCACCTGCTCGGTGACAAGAACGCCGCCGTGGCAGGAGATCTCGGCCACGTCCTCGCCCGTAAAGGAGTGCGGCGCTTTGAAATACAGCGCGATTCCCTCGTCGATCACACGGCCTTCCGTGTCCGTAATTTCGCCAAAAGTAGCATAACGGGGTCGGTTTTGCGGCGCCGCGCCCTTCGCGCGGAACACGCGCGAGAGGATCTCGCGCGTCCCTTCACCCGAGATACGTATGACCGCGATCCCCCCGCGTCCACGGGGAGTCGATACGGCGGCAACGGTATCAAACATCATAGTTTTCTCCTTTAAAAAGGACAAGCGCGGCAGGGGCCGCGCTTGTCACGAAACTTAAAATTCGCCAAACTCTCCGTCGTTGCGATAGGCGGGAGCGGCAACGGTGTCCTCCAGATAGAGCACCACGCGGCGGTTGTTCTCACTGCCGATGGAGTTGGTGGAAACACCCTCGATCTTCTGCACCTCGGAGTGAATGATGCGGCGCTCGTAGGGGTTCATGGGCTCCAGCGTCTGGCTCTTCTTGTAGCGCAGTACCTTCTCGGCCTTGTTGCGTGCCAGGGCACGGAGTGCCTCCTCGCGCTTGCTGCGGTAGTTTTCCACGTCTACGGTAATGCGGCAGAACTCGCGCTTCTCACCCGCCACCTTCTTGTTGGCGGCAAGGTTGGCAAGATACTGGAGAGAATCCAGCGTGTCGCCGTGGTGACCGATGAGCACGCCTGCGCTCTCGCCCATCACGCGGATCAACTTGTTCTCGCCGTCCTCGGTCATGCTGACGGTTGCCTGAAGCCCCATGCCGTTGATCAGGTCACGGATAAAGGAGAGTGCCAGTTCTGCACCCGTGGGAGCGTAGGTGGCAGAGATCTTGGCGGGAGCACTGCCGATGCCGAGAAAGCCCTTCTTGGCCTCCTCCAAAACGGTATATTCGATCGCTTCGACCGAGGGCGCACCCAATGCCTCAGCGGCACGGGCGACTGCTTCCTCAACGGTCTTGGCAGTCATTACGATTTCCTTCTTCACAGTCAAATCCTCATTTCTTCTTTTTGTTGTTCTTGCGGTCTTCCTTGAGCGGTGCACCGTTCAGTTTGCGCTCATTCGCCTCGGCCAGTGCCTTCTCTCTTGCGGCGGCCTCCTTGGCGCGGCGCTCCGAGGGGGTATCCTCTTCCTCCTCGTCGCTGTGCGCGGCGCGCACGCGAGGGGGCAGATCATCCTCGTCGTCAATGTGATGCAACGAGCGTTTGGGTGCGTTGGTAGCGGGCAGGGGGTCTCTGTCCTCGGGACGGGCCTTGCCCTTCATCTCGCGCTCCGCCTTCTTGTAGTCCTCTTCGGTAAACTTGGGCATGGGCATCACCTTGTGCAACACGTACTGCTTGACCACGCCGATGATGCACTTGAAGATCCAGTACACACCGACTGCGGCGGGCGTGATGAAGGTGATATACACGCTCATCAGGGGCATGGTGATGTCCATCATGTTGTTGGAGCAGCCCATCTGGGGGTCCTGTGCGGCAGGCTGATAAGAAAGCTTGCGCGACACCTTCATGCTGGCAAAATATGCCACAAAGGTCAGCACGGGAACCACAAGCAGCCACAGATACACCTTGTCGGTGGGGTTGAACGCGGGGGTTACGCCCATGTTCAGGCCAAATACGTTAAAGTTGGGG
>JAZSGQ010000016.1:0-17263 GCA_045532805.1 Eubacteriales bacterium | reverse complement strand
CTCCTATCTGTAGTGGCGCAAGAACAAGTAATGACAAAAATCCCACGCATCGTGCGGTGCGTGGGATTTTTTTGTTCATTCCCGCTTTTGACAATCTTCTCGCGCGCCTTGGTTTATAATGACAAGCGAGGTGAGAAGGGTGGAGCAAACCGTATACGGCGACTTGCTGTTTTTCGTGAACTTCTGTATGGATTTCCAGTGCCTGTTTTTGACGGCACGGCTCCTGCGCCGCCCGTTCTTTGTGGGGCGCGGCGTGCTGTTTTCCGCGCTTGGCGCATTGTATGCCTGCGTGGCTCTTTTTCTTTTGACGGGCGGCTTTATGGCGCTGTGTTGCGACCTTGCGGTGTGCGCGCTGATGTGCGTGGGCGTATTTGCGACAAAAGGGCAGAAAAAAAGAGGATTACTCATACCGTTTGGCGTCTATTTTGGCGTTTCGGCCGCGGTTGGCGGCGTGATGAGCGGCATGGCGAGTCTGCTTTCTCGCCTGGACCTGCCACCCGTGGAAAGCGGAACGCAGGTGTCCTCGCTTGCCTTCTTTTTTCTGGCCGCGCTCGGCGGCCTTGCCACTTTTCTTTGGGCGCGTTTCTGTCAACGCCGCGCCAAGGGTGCACGCGCTACGTTGACACTGACGTTGGCGGGCGAAACACTGACCGTGAGAGGGCTTGTGGACACGGCCAATCTGCTCCACGATCCCGTGAGCGGCAGACCCGTGGTGATCCTGGAGCAATCGGCGGCCAATCGGTGGCTCCCCGCGCTTTTTCCGCGTGCGGCGCGTGCGCCCGCAAGCATTCTCGCCTCACTCCCCGTATCACTGGCGCGGCACGCGCGGTTACTCCCCACCAAGACAGTTGTGGGGGAGGGGTTGATGTTGGCGCTGATTCCCGATGCCGCCTTGCTTGACGCGGGTCGGGGCGAGCGCGCGGTGGAGTTGATGGTGAGTGCCGCGCCCCTTGGCGGTGCGCCCGAGGATTGCCAGGCACTGTTGCCCGCAGTCCTGATCACAGAGTGAGGAGAGGATAGTATGCTTCGTTTCTTTCGCGCCATTTTGCGCATTTTCAGGCCCCGTCGGGGCATTTATTACATCAACGGCCCTGACGTGCTACCGCCGCCGTTGGGCACACAGGAGGAGAGCGAGGCGATCGCGCGCCTGCCCTCTGACACGGCGGCGCGCGATCTGCTCATTGAGCACAATCTGCGCTTGGTCGTCTATATCGCGCGCCGCTTCGAGCACGCGGGCACGAGCATTGAGGATCTCATCTCCATTGGCACGGTGGGGCTCATCAAGGCCATTAACACCTTCCGACAGGATAAAAATATCAAACTCGCAACCTACGCATCGCGCTGTATCGAAAACGAGATACTCATGTACATACGCAAGCGCAGTAACGCGCGGGGCGAGATCTCGATCGACGAGCCCTTGAACGTGGATTGGGACGGCAACGAACTGTTGCTCTGTGACGTGCTTGGCAGTGACGAGGAGAGCATCGACGCAGAACTGGAACAGGAGGAGGAACGCCGCACGTTGCGCTTGGCGGTGCAGAATCTGCCGCCGCGTGAGCGGCTGATCATCGAGATGCGATTTGGATTTGACGGCCACCGCGAGATGACGCAAAAAGAGGTTGCCGATCTGCTTGGTATCTCGCAATCCTATATTTCAAGACTCGAGAAAAAGATCATCGCAGATCTTCGGCGTGTAATCGCGGGAAAAATATAATCTTTTTTTGTGAAACCTATTGCTTTTCTTTGGAATGTGTGATATAATTCATAGGATTCTTAAGAAAGGAAGGGTACTGAACATGAAGGCAGGAATTCATCCGTCCTATGAAGACGTTACCATCAGCTGCGCTTGCGGCAACGTGGTAAAGACCAAGTCTACCAACGGCGGGGAAATGAAGGTTGAAATTTGCTCTAAGTGTCATCCGTTCTTTACCGGCAAGCAGAAGCTGGTTGACGTGGGCGGTCGTGTTGATAAGTTCAACAGAAGACTCCAGGCAAGAAAGTAATTCTTCAATCGGGCGATGCCCGACTCCCGAAGGGCGAGCCGTACGGCTTGCCCTTTTTGCTTAGCTGCACGGGAGCCGAACACGTAAGCCCTGCGGCAATAAATTTTCGCGTCTTTCTCTGCGTCAAGTCTTGAAAAGTCCGCACTTGTCTGCGCCTTGCCACGGCAAAATCCGTCGGAAATTTATTTGCCGAAGGGCGCTTCGCGGTCTTACGGGAATAGATTTTTTGCAAGGCGAGTCGAATGTTTCGAGGAATATGTGGATATTTAAGAAAAATTCGGCGAAGCATTGCGGAAAAGATATCCCATAAGACCTTGCGCGTTCGACTCCCGTGCGGCTAGGTAAGGAGGAATTATGGAAAATACGGAAGTAACGCTCGGCACACGCGCCGCGCTGGTCAGCGTTGTTACGCGCGGCAGATCCGAGCAAGAGGTGAATGCCAGTCTCGCGGAACTGCGCCGTTTGCTGGAAACGGCGGGTGGCGAGGCGGTGTTCACCTTGATACAGAATAAGGAAGCCCCTGACGTGCGCACCTATCTCGGTAGTGGCAAGGTGGCGGAACTTTGCTATTATTGCACCACCAACGAGGTGGATCTGGCGGTGTTTGACTGTGAACTCTCACCCTCGCAGATCCGCAATCTGGAGGAAGCACTGGGCGACGTGCGCGTGATCGACCGCTCGATGCTGATTTTGGATATTTTTGCTCTGCACGCGGTCAGCGGCGAGGGCAAGTTACAGGTAGAACTGGCACAACTCAAATACACCGCACCGCGTCTTATTGGCAAGGGTGCGGCACTGTCGCGCCTTGGTGGCGGTATCGGCACGAGAGGTCCGGGTGAATCTCAATTGGAAACCGACAGACGACATCTGCAACGCCGCATTCACGCACTGGAGGACTCTCTGGAAGAACTGGCGGCGGGACGCCGCACGATGCGCGCGGCGCGCGACCGTTCGGGTCTTGCCAAGGTGGCCATCGTCGGTTATACCAATGCGGGCAAATCCACCTTGCTGAACTATCTGACCGACGCGGGGATCCTCGCGCGCGATCAGTTGTTTGCCACACTGGACCCCACCACGCGCAAGTGTCTTTTGCCCGGTGGCGAAACGGTGTTGCTCACCGACACGGTGGGCTTTATCCGCAATCTGCCCCATCACCTCATACACGCCTTCCGTTCCACACTGGACGAGGCGGTGTACGCCGATCTTCTCATGATCGTGATCGACGCCTCCGACCCCGAGGCCGCCGCACAACTCAGCGTGACCGAGGAACTGCTCGAAAGTCTCGGTGCGGGCGGCAAGCCCACGTTGTACGTCTTCAATAAATGCGACCTCGGTGCCGCCGCTCCCGGTCTTGTGCGTCCCGACGGCGCGTGCGTCTATATCTCTGCGGCAACGGGACAGGGCATGGATCTCCTGCTCTCGCGTATGGAACAGATGCTCCACGAGGGCAAGCGGCGCGTGACCTTCTTCTTCCCGAATGCCAAGCAGGGGCTTGTGAACAGATTGTATGAAAACGCGACCGTGGAGGAGATCGACTACGGCCCCGAGGGCGTCACGGTGACGGCTACGGTGGACGATAAGACCTACGGTGCACTGAAGCAATTTGACACGGATCCCGCAAAGGAGAACGAAGATGAGTGGTGATATTTTTCGCACCGTTGCACGGGACGTGGAAGCGGAAATCGAAGAGAAACGCTCGATCTTCATCGCCGCCGTAAAGCGCGTGGCGACCGAGGAGGAGGCGATGGCCTTCGTCAAGGAACGCAAAAAACTGCACCCCGATGCGCGACACACGGTGTTTGCCTACGTTCTGCGCAAGGGCAGTGCGCGTTACTCGGACGATAGCGAGCCCACGGGTACGGCAGGTATGCCGACACTGGAGGCCATTCGTCGCACGGGCCTGGAGGACGTGGTGGTGGCGACCACCCGTTACTTTGGTGGTATTCTGCTTGGCGCAGGGGGCCTCACGCGCACCTATGCCGCCGCCGCACACGCGGGGCTTGCCGCCGCGGGCGTGGCAGAATACGTGCCGTTCACTTATTATGTATTGGAATGCAGTTATGCGGATTATCAGAAAATACAGCCCGAGTTGCCCCGACTTGGCGCGAGGGAACTTGGTACGGATTTTACCGACCGCGTTTCAATCCGCGTGGGACTCCCCTCGGAACTGGGCGACTCGCTTTGCGCACGCCTGGTGGAGCTGACCGCAGGTAGATGCGTCACGCGCGAGTTGGAAAAGGGCATGGATCTCAAATAAGAAAAGAGCGCGGCGTTGCCGTGCTCTTTTTATGTTCAGGATTTTTTGGCGCGTCCCGCGTCGGTTGTCAGTGTGCGGATCTTATGTTTCAGGTGCTTGGTTGCATAGCGGGGGCTGATGCGCCAGGACCAGTTGCCGTCCGCGATTGCGGGCACGTTCATACGGCCCTGCTCGTTCGTGAGTTCCAGATAGTCCTGCATCGTGATCACGGCAAGATTGGCTCTTGAGCGCATGGCCAGTTCGATCAGCGCGTGCGTGGCGCTCTGTCCTTTTTTGCGCGCACATTCGCGGCGGAACCGTGCCCGCGCTGCGTCGTCCAGAGTGCCAAACCACGTTTTCGTGCAATCCGAGTCGTGCGAGCCCGTGTAGACAATGCAGTTGTCCGTGGTGTAGGTGCGAGGTAGATATTCACTGTTATCATCATAAAAGGCGAATTGCAGGATCTTCATACCGGGGAAATCGGTAAAGGAAAGTAGTTCGCGCACATCATCTGTGATAAAGCCGAGATCCTCGGCAATGATCTTTGCGCGTGGAAATTTCTCACGGACGGTGCGGAACAGTTCCTTGCCGGGGGCTTCGTTCCACCAACCGTTTTTCGCGGTGTTCTCACCTGCGGGCACGCAGTAAAAGCCCGCAAAGCCACGGAAGTGGTCGATGCGCAACAGATCGTACAACTCGAAACTCCGTTTCATACGCTCGATCCACCACGCAAAGCCGTCGCGTTTCATTTGCTCCCAGTTGTAGATCGGATTGCCCCAGAGTTGTCCGTCAGGCGAAAAGCCGTCGGGGGGACAACCCGCTACCACCGTGGGGTTGTACTGCCCGTCAAGCAGAAACTGGTCGGGCGCACGCCACACGTCCATACTGTCGTGTGCAACGTAGATCGGCATATCTCCGATGATGCGAATGCCCTTGGCGTGTGCGTAGTCGCGCACCGCGCGCCACTGCTTCGCAAAGGCGTACTGCACCCATTTCCAGAACTCGCACTCGGCTTTGAACTCGGCGGCGTGTGTGCGTGCGCGCTCACAGTCCCTGTGCTCGGGCTCCCAGAGTGTCCATTGACGGTAATTGTAGTGGATCTTCAGTGCCATAAAGAGCGCATAATCGTCCAACCACGCGGCGTTTTTGCGGCAGAAGGCCGCGTAATCCTTGTCCTTCGTGAAGCGTGCGTGTGCCAGGCGCAGGAGTGGATATCGCTTAGAGAACAAATGTCCGTAGTCCACGCGCGCCTTGTCGCATTCGGCCGATGCCAACTCTGCGGCGGTGAGGAGTCCCTCCCGACACAGAAGTTCGGGGTCGATGAAGTAAGGGTTGCCCGCGCCCGAGGCGGGGGACTGATAGGGGCTGTCGCCGTAGGAAGTGGGGTTTAAGGGCAGGAGTTGCCAGCAACTCTGTCCGCACTCGTCCAGAAAATCAATGAAATCAAATGCGCCGCGGCCAAGCGTGCCGATCCCGTAAGGGGAGGGCAGACTGCTCACGGGCATCAAAATACCGCTTTTGTGCGTGAAGCCGAAATTCTTTTTGCAGTTGTTCACGGGAACTCCTTTGTGTGAGAATGGTTACTATTATTATATCATCGCACGGTGGTGCTGTCAAATCACTTCGGCACGAAATCGCTTGGCGTTTTTCCCGTGATGCTGAAAAACGCCTTGTAGAAGTTTGATGAACTGGTAAAGCCGCAGGCGCCCGCGATCTCCAACTTGGTCATACTCGTGGTTCTTAACATATCGATCGCTTTTTCCACGCGCTTGATCGTGATGTATTCCCAGGGAGAAACACCGTTGAATTTTTTGAATACCGCCGAGAAATACGTGGGCGTCATACAGGCCATATCCGCAAGCGCCTTGAGAGTGAGTTTGCTGTCCAGATGCTCATGAATGTATCCGATAACCTTTTTCAGACTGCCGATGGCGGAGGAGTGAGCGGTGATCACACGGCTGGGATCGACGTAATCATACGTGCGTATGATGTACGCAAGCAGCGAAAAAAGATGATATTTTGCCATAACGGTAGCGCACACCTCTTTTTGCGTGATCTCGCGCTCCAGTGCCTGAATGCCTGCGGCGAGAAAGCCGTCTTTGTCTGTGATGCGGTTGGAAAAGTGCTTGCTTCTGGCTGCAAACAAATTGAGCAGCTCTACGCTTTCGGATCGCTCCCAGAGCAAGCGGGGCTCAAATTGCAGATTGAGGAGTTCCATATCCTCGGTGATCTCCGTGATGCAGTGCGGCTCGTTACTGCCAAACAGAAAAACATCTCCCTTTTGAAAGGGGTATGCCCGTCCGTTCACGAGATAAGTGCCGCTTCCCGCCAAGAGAACGGAGAGCTCGCATTCGGTGTGATGATGCTCGCGGTACTCTCTTTTTTGCGGTGCGAGAACCGAGTGATACGATTTGATAATGACCTTATTGCTACTCTCGTGAAGCAGATGCTCCTTGATCCTCATGGCCGCCCCTTTCCTTCAATACCGTAAAATAGTGGAGAAAAAACAAAACATTTCGGTGGTGTGCCGTCCTACTGTTTGATATAATGAGTGTAACACAAAAAACAAATAGTGTCAAGGAGGAAAACAAAACATGTCGATCAGAGACCAGATTTCCGAAAACGTCAACATTTGCTCCAACCCGTCCGAACTCAAAATAACGGACATTCGTGTCACCAACATCAACGGTGCACCCAAGCATTGCCCCCTCATTAAGGTTTACACCAACCAGGGCCTTGTGGGCTACGGTGAGGTGCGCGATGCCTCCAGTGCGACCTACGCACTGATGCTCAAGTCCCGTCTCATTGGCGAGAACCCCTGCAACGTGGACAAGCTGTTCCGCCGCATCAAGCAGTTCGGCGGCCACTCCCGTCAGGGCGGCGGTGTCAGCGGTCTTGAGATCGCTCTTTGGGACCTTGCAGGCAAGGCATGGGGCGTTCCGCTTTGGCAGATGCTGGGCGGCAAGTTCCGCGATAAGGTAAGAATGTACTGCGATACCGACGTGGACGGCAAGCACACGGGCACCGATATGGGTCACGCGCTCAAGGCACGTATGGAGCAAGGCTTTACGTTCCTGAAGATGGACCTTGGTATCGAGCACATTCTCGATGAGCCCGGTGCACTCAACGCCCCCGCGGGCTTCCTTGATGATATCAAGAAGTACTCCATGAAGGCGATCAACCATCAGTCGGGCTCCATTGACCGCGACCTGATGCTTGGCAAGAACTACGAGGTCTTCACGATTCCCCACCACGCAACGGGCATTCACCTGACCGAGCACGGTATGGATCTGCTCGAGAACTACGTGAAGGAAGTGCGTGACGTGATCGGCTACGAGGTACCCCTTGCGATCGACCACTTCGGTCATGTGGCGATCGAGGATTGTATTCGCTTCGCACGCCGTCTGGAGAAGTACAACATCGCTTGGGTAGAGGACATCGCGCCCTGGCACTACACGAAGCACTATGAAAAGATCGCACACGCCTGCAACGTGCCGATCTGCACGGGTGAGGATATTTACCTTGCCGAGAACTTCGAGCCCCTGATGGCTTGCGGCGGTGTATCCGTGGTGCACCCCGATATGCTCACCATCGGTGGCGCACTGGAGCTCAAGAAACTGGGCAATATGTGTGACAAGTACGGTGTGGCTATGGCCATTCACATGGCAGAGAGCCCCATCGCCTGCATGGCCGCCATTCACGCCGCTGCCGCCGTGCAGAATATTCTGGCAGTCGAGTTCCACTCCGTGGACATTCCTTGGTGGAACGATCTTGCCATCGGCATCGAGAATCCCATCTTCAAGGACGGCTTCGTGAACGTACCCAACAAGCCCGGCCTTGGTATCGAAGCTCTCAACGAGGAGCTGATCGCCCAGCACATCCACGCGGATTATCCCGGTCAGTGGGAGCCCACCACGCAGTGGGATAACGAATGGGCGAACGACAGAGAGTGGAGCTGATAACATGCTGAAGATCACCTGGATCGGGCAGGGCGGGCTTCTGCTTCGCGACGGGGAAACGGAGATCTGTATCGATCCCTATCTTTCCGATGTGGTGAACCGCGTTGCGGGCAGACCGCGTATGGTCAAGGCCTGCATCACGCCCGAGGAACTGAAGAGCGACGTGGTCGTTTGTACGCACGATCATCTGGATCACGTGGACGTCGATGCGATCCCGAGCATGTCGCTTGAGCGCATCACGTTTCTTGCCCCCGACGATGCACGCGAGCGCCTGCTCGCGTGCGGCGTACAGCATTACCGCCCCTTCAACGAGGGAGATCGGGTGTCTGTGGGCGCTTTCGAACTGGAGGCCGTATTCGCCGCGCACAGCGTGCCCGCGATCGGCGTGCTGGTAAGACACAGCGGTCATACGCTCTATATCTCGGGCGATACGCTTTATGATGAGCGACTCGCCGCGCTTCGCTCAAGGAGCATCGACGTGATGTTTATCTGCATCAACGGTAAACTCGGCAATATGAACGTAGAGGAGGCCGTGTGTCTCACGGAGCAGATCGCGCCCCGTGTGGGCGTGCCGATCCACTACGGTATGTTTGAGAGCAATACCGAGGACCCCACCAAATATACGTCCCGACTGCCGTGTGGCGCTATTATGGAGTACGGCAGGGAATACACCATTACGGAGGTATTGAATCGTGTTTGATCTTACGGGAAAAACGGCGCTTGTCACGGGCTCGACGCAGGGCATCGGCTTTGATATTGCGAAGCTGCTTGCCGCGCATGGCGCGCGTGTGTTCGTGCACGGTGCTTCGGATATGGAAAAATGCCGCAGAGCGAGCGAGCGGATCGCAGGTTCTGTGCCCGTGACCTGCAATTTGCTGCACACGGAGGAGATCGACGCGCTTTACGAAAAGACGGGCGACGTGGATATCCTGGTGCTGAATGCTTCCATTCAGTATAAAAGAGAGTGGGACGCGTTCACCATGGAAGAGTATGACATTCAGATGGATTGCAACGTAAAGGCCTCCTATCTGATGATCAGAAAGTACGCAAACGGTATGAAAAAACGCGGCTGGGGACGCATTGTGACCCTGGGTAGCGTCAATCAGTACAACCAGCACCCCGAGCTTTCGCTCTACGGTGTTTCCAAGGCGGCACAGTTCAAAATGGTGCAGAATTTTGCACCGTTGCTGGCGCCGCACGGTGTGACGATCAACAACGTGGCACCGGGTGCGATCGCAACGCCCCGCAACGAAGCGGTGTTGAGCGACGCCGAAACCAAAAAAGCAGTGGAATCCAAGATCCCCTGCGGCCGTGTCGGCAGATCTGAGGACATTTCGCCTGCCGTGCTGTTGCTTTGTTCCGATGAAGGCAGTTATATCACGGGCACGGAGATCATTATTGACGGCGGTATGTCGCTGTAAAGAAAGGAGTACGTTATGAATTTCAACGTAAGAGATGAGGTTATTGCACTGACTCCCCAATGGAAGGGTGAGCGTCTTCCCGACGGACGTCCGAAGGTAGACGAGAAGTATTTGAAGGCACTGCGCACGCTGACGCTGGAGGAGGTCTGGAAGCCGATCTTCGTCAAGGGTTACGAGAGCCAGTTTGAGGGAAGACTGCACACGTTGCACAACGATGGCAGAAAACTCATCGGTCGCGCTGTGACCGCTATCTACTGCCCCTACCGTCCCGACCTGGACGAGGTGACCAAGGACATTGGCAGAAGCGAGGGCAGAACCGGTACTTACAATCAGTGGGTCATCGACAACCTTATGGAGTACGACGTACCCGTTATCGATATGTACGACAAGATCTACAAGGGCACCTATCTTGGCGGCAACCTGACCACCGCGCTCAAGAATAAGACCAAGAACGAGAACGGCGGCGCCGTGATCTGGGGCGGTATCCGTGACACCGAGCAGATGCTCAAGGTGGAGGACACGCAGGTCTACTACCGCGGTATCGATCCCACGCCCATTCGTGATTTCATCATGACGGGCTACAACACCGTCACCAGAATCGGTAACGCAGTTTGTCTGCCCGGCGACGTGGTATTCGGCGCAGGCGGCGGCGTGCTGTTCATTCCCTCCCACCTCGTGGAGGAGGTCGTCGGCGGTGCAGCCAAGACGCAGGTCAAGGACCTGTTCGGCTTTGAGATGATCAGCCAGAACAAGTTCACCACCGCACAGATCGACAAGAACACCTGGACCAAGGAGATGCTGGATCTGCTCATGGACTTCATTGAGAAGGACGACCGTGCCGCAGATTACCGCGGACTCGATTGGTCTCAGGAGTACGATTACGCCATCAACGGCGATCCTACCGACACGCAGTCTGCACTTTGATTCCATGAAACTTTGTTTTATCAACGCGGATAAGGTACTGGACGGTATCGAAATTCTGCGCGATGAACTGGGAATTGAACTCGTTGAGAAGGCAAGTGAAGCCGCGCTGACCGTCACCGTTTGTGAGGTGGCGGACAGCACGCTGACCGTGGAACTGGAGGGCGACAAGGCCACCCTTTCTTACGGTGGCGGCAAGGCAAGATTTTTCCGCGCGCTTGCCACGCTGATGCGTTGGCTGAAGCAGGGCAAGCGTGAGGGCGCTCTCACTGAAACCCCTTGCTTTTCTCTAAACGGTGCGATGCCCGACGTGTCCCGCAACGCCGTACTGACGGTCGAGGCAAACAAGATCTTGCTCCGCAAGATGGCGATGATGGGCATGAATATGTATATGCTCTATACCGAGGACACCTACGAGGTAGACGGACACCCCTATTTCGGGTATCTGCGCGCGCGTTACACCAAGGAAGAACTGAAGGAGATCGATGCGTATGCCTTAAAACTCGGCATCGAGGTGATCCCCTGCGTACAGATGTTGGGTCACCTTGCCACGCATCTGCACTGGGATGCGGCCACGCCCTACCGCGACACCGCGGCGGTGATGCTGGCGGGCGCCGAGGAGACGTATGCGTTCCTGCGCGACATCTTTGAAACGCTTTCCGAGTGCTTCACCAGCCGCCGCGTACACGTCGGTATGGACGAGGCGTTTGATCTTGGTCGCGGACGTTCGATCGACGTGTTCGGCTACCGCGACAGTCACGACATCTTCTTCGGGCATCTGGAGCGCGTGATCGAACTCTCTCACGCCTACGGCTTTGAGCCGATGATGTGGAGCGATATGTTCTTCCGTCTGGCGGGTGGACATTTGCCCGGATACGTGGACTTCGACAGACGTGTGGAACTCACCGACGAGGTGGCAAAACTCGTGCCGAAGGGAATCCAGCAGGTGTTCTGGGATTACTACACGCCCGACGAGGAATTTTATACCGTTAACATTGATAAGCACAACCGCTATCTCGGCGGCAACGTGATGTTTGCGGGCGGCGTGTGGCTCTGGGGCGGACACTGTCCGCACTATCAGCGCTCGTTGCGCAACACGATCCCCGCACTTGAGGCCTGCCGCAAGAAGGGCGTGCGCGAGGTGTTGGCAACACTCTGGCTCAACGGCTCGGAGGGCAGTTTGCTGATGGCTCTGCCCGGACTTTGCTGGTATGCCGATTACGATTACAAGGGATACTACGACGAGGCCTCTGTGAAGGAACTGTTCGAGTTCACCTGTGGCGCGGACTACGATGAACTGATGAAATGCAGTCTGCCCGAAACGCCCGACGGCGGTGAGATGGAAGTCGGCCGTGTGATCTTCTACAACGATCCCATGCTTGGTATGATCGACAAGCATCTGGAGGGAATGGATTGCGTCAGTTACTACAAGGACGTGACCGCACAACTTGCGGCCTGCACGAAGGACAAGGGTATTTTCGCGTCTTCCTTTGACGTGGTACGCAAGTTCAGCGACTACCTTGCGAACAAGGCGGATTTCGGCGTGCGCTTGCGCGCGGCGTATTTGGCAGGCGACAGGGAGACGTTGGCGGCAATGGCCAAGGAGTGCGATGTGGCAAAGAGCAAACTGGCCGCATTGCACGAGGCGCACCGCAAACTCTGGTACGAGATCTACAAGCCCATCGGTTGGGACGCGCACGACATTCGCTACGGCGGTATGCTGATGCGCTTTGATACCGTAAAAAAACGCATTCTCTCTTATCTTGATGGAGAGGTGGATCGCCTTGATGAACTGGAGGAACAGCGCTTGCGCTTTGACGGTGCGGGCGAGGACGCTCCCCGTTTCATCGAGCCCTTTTTCTGGAAGCGCTATGCGTCGGTCGTGACGGCCAACACGCAGGCATAAGCAAGAGTGATCACTCCCTCTTGCATGAAAAAACACACCCGTTAGTGGCCTAACGGGTGTGTTTTTTGTTGTTTTTGGGGTTGTAACGTCGCTTCAATAGCGGGTGTAATGGCGGCGGTCAGTACCTCGTAGCCAAGGGGGGTGAGATGTCCGCCATCGGTGGTGTATTCGGGGAAGATCTCACCCGTTTCGGGGTTTAATAGCGGGGTGTAGAGATCCACGAAGGAAAATCCATAGTCACGGGCGAGGACTTGGATCACGGCACTGTTATAAGCAGCGCGCTCGTTGTTGTGACCCCAATCGCCACCCATGGAGGTAAGGGAAAGCAAGACGATCTTTGTGCTCGGCAGATTGTCCCGCAGGCCCTGTAAAATGCGCTCGTAATTTTCCAGCACAGTGCCTTGATTGTTGGCACCGATCAGCATCACGGCCACCTTGGGCTGTACGTCGTAGACGGATACCTGCAATCGCTCCTCAAGACCGAAGGAGGTATCACCGCCGATGCCGCGGTTCAGCGTCACGTATTGCGGGTAGTAGCGTGCGAGGTCATACCCCTCGGTCAGACTGTCACCGAGGAACACAACGTCGACCGAGCCGGGTGTGCACGTCGCATTTTCCTCGGCGAATTGAGCCACCTTGTTGTTGTAATGCGTACGGAACAGTTCCTGCCACTCCTTTTCGGCGCGTTTCTCTGGAAGGTACACGGCAAACAGGTAGATCGCTGTGCCAAGGATCGCAAGCGCAAGGATCGCGCAAGAAAGTATCAGTACGGGTCGTTTTCTTTTCATGGTGGCCTCCTTTTTGCCCGGATAGCGGTCTGTATACCTTGTTCGTGCGGCATCGGACAAGACCATTATACTACGTAAAGAGCGCAAATTCAATATGCTCACTGCTCCAAAACGCGTTTTTGGCAAAAACGTGCGGGGACAGCAGGCGAAAATGGCGGAGTACGTGTTACCGTCGCAGAAAAATGGAGAATTTTTGAATATGCTATTGCATTCCACAAAATCTTGTGCTATAATGACCTTAATGTGGTATTGAAAACCACATCTTATGGTTTTGGGAGGAATGTTCGTTTTGAATATGCAAGGCAATATGATAGAGAAGGAAATTCCGATCTTCTTCTCCACAGACGACAACTATATTCCGTTTCTTGACGTTGCGATCGCTTCGCTGATCGAAAACGCGTCGAAATGCTACCGTTATAGGATCATTGTTCTGAACACGGGTCTCTCGAAGGAGAACGTGGAAAAGGTGATGCAGAACCAACGAGAAGGTTTTACGATTGATTTCATTGACATTTCAAACAGTCTGGAGAGCATCAAATCGCGTTTTAAGAACGTATATCATTTTTCGATTGTTACGTATTACAGACTGTTCATCGCCTCACTGTTTCCGCAGTACGACAAGATCCTGTATCTGGATTGCGATCTCGTTGTGCTAGGCGATATTTCCAAGTTGTATCATACCGATCTGAAGGGCAATATTCTGGGTGCGGCTCCCGAGCAGTTCGTGCAGAGCACCGACGAGTTCAGACTGTATGCCGAGCAGGCGCTGGGTCTTGACCCCGACGATTATGTTAATGCGGGCGTTCTGCTGATCGACCTTGACGCATTTCGGAAGCACGAGATCGAAAAAAAGTTTGTGCGGCTGATCACAGAGTACGATTTCGATCTTCTCGACCCCGATCAGGCGTATTTGAATTACCTTTGCCGTGGCAAGATCCTCGTTCTGCCGAACGGTTGGAACAAGGAGCCCATGCCGTTTGCGTGCGAAGGAAATAAGAACATTGTGCACTACGCGCTCTACAAAAAGCCGTGGCAGTACGATGACGTGATGGACGGAGAGTATTTCTGGACCTACGCAAAGCGCTCCCCCTTTTATGAGGCGATCCTGCAGCAAAGGGCGGCCTTTGGAGAAAAGGAGCGCTTGCAAAAGGAGGCGGTGGCAGGGGAGATCCTGGAGCACGCAAAGAGCATCGTCACCTCTCACGATACGTTTCTTGAAAAACTCACGGCTTTTGAGGAGTGACCATGGAAAGATCGGAACATAAGTTAGAACTGCTCAGAAGAATCGAAGAGTTTGAGAAGAAGGGACTCTGGCACCTTGACGTAGAGGACGATCCGATCACGTATCCCTTGTTCCCCGATCAGGCGGATTATCTGAACGAAAAACTTTCCAGCAGGATCAAAACGCGTATTGCCAATCTATGCGCCACGCGCTTTTTCGAGAAGATGATGACCGAGAGACAGCTGATCATTAAGGAGGTGCGGGGCATTGAGAATTTCACCGCCGTACGGGGCGGCAGGATCGTCACCTGCAATCACTTCAGCGTGGGGGATAACTATGCCGTGTGGAAAGCACTTTGCGATCATATGGGCGGCAAACTGCTCTACAAGGTGATCAGGGAAGGAAACTATACCAATCCCCCCAAGCCTTTCGGGCTTTTTATGCGACATTGCAATACGTTGCCCCTGTCGAGTCAAATGTCGACGATGAAGAAGTTTATGCGTGCGGTGCGCACACTGCTGGAGCGTGGGGAGACCATTCTGATCTACCCCGAGCAGAGCATGTGGTGGAATTACCGCAAGCCAAAGCCCATGCAGGACGGCGCTTTCACGCTTGCTGTTCGCAACGGGGTGCCCGTCGTGCCGATCTTTATCACGATGGAGGATAGCGACGTCTCCGACGCAGACGGCTTTCCCGTGCAGGCGTACACAGTGCATATTCTCCCTGCTATTTATCCCGACGGTGCGCTTCCGCGCGCGCAGGCCGCGAAGAAAATGAAAGAGGAAAACTACGGGGCGTGGGTAAGGATCTACGAGGATTTTTACGGAAAGTCCCTTGTGTACGGTGAATCATGAAACTCTATCTTTGTACGATTGGCATCGCGATGGCGATGATCGCCGCGGCCAATATTGCGTTTCAGACGGCGGCCTGGTATTACGTGATCGCGGCCGTTATTTGGTGCACGGTGCTTTGCTTTGCACTTGACGGAGGCGTGGCACTTTTGATCAACAAGTTGCCGAACAACCGGTTTGGTACGGACAATCCTCTTTTTTACGTATCCGAAGCGGAAAGAAATCTGTATAAAAGTTTGCGGGTGCGGCGATGGAAGGATAAGGTGTGGGAACTCGGTGGACTTGGCGGATTCAGCAAGAAAAAACTGAAAGAGCCGAACAATCCGCTCTATATCGAACGGTTTATCATAGAGTGTAACAAGGGGGTTGTGACGCACCGCCTTGCCTATCCCCTCGGCTTTGTTGCGATGCTGACGGTGAGCGGTGTGTGCTCGCTCACGATAGCGCTCCCCGTGGCGTTGGTGAATCTGTATTTGAATATTTTGCCCACGCTCGTGCTCCGACACAATACGCCGAAACTACAGGCAATCCTGAAGCGCCTGAACGGAAAGAGGACCCAACCGTCGAATCAAACGTAAAAACAAGGCACCGCATGCGGTGCCTTGTTTTTTGATGTGGCGGGAGAACTTACACCCGTACGGAGCGGAGTTAGAAGGTGCGCTACCTTGGTAAGGGCGGATCCTTCAACAGTTGCCGTGATGCTTTTTTCGGTAAGCGACGGGCGAGAGTCCGTCGCAATACTTTTTGAACACGAGACAGAAGTAGTTGGGGTTGGAAAAGCCGACCGAGTCGGAGATCTCCGCAACCGAGAGGTCCGTGCTGCCCAACAGGTTTTTGGCTTGTCTTATGCGGCGGGTGATCAGATACTTCATGGGCGAGGTGCCCGTTTCGGCCTTGAAACGCTTGTTCATATTGCTCACGGAGATATTGAGCGCACGTGCGATATCCTTTTCGCGGGTGATCGAGGTGCAGGTCCTGTCGATATATCTGCGTATCGCATCGACCAAGGAAGAGGTCTCGTGATTCCGTCCCCGATCGGCCTGCGCCGAACGGTGGAGTGCAAAAAGCGAGAAAAGCCCCGATAGCATAAGATATCCGTCGTCCTTGTCAATGTAATTTGAGGGCTTCTGGAGTTCCTGGAAAATGGCGACGGCTTCGTCGATATAAGGGCAGGGGGCTGAGAGCGAATCGTTGATGAGCCCCAGACGTTCAAATGCTTCTCTGGCGCCCGTTCCGTTGGCAAGAATCCAGTATTGCTCGATATTGGCAAAATTCGAGTCGGCATCAACCGAATAGGCGTGCGATTCGGGTGTGAGCAAAAAAACACAGGGTGCCTCAAGGATGCGGCCGTTATACTTCACCTCGCCCTGTACAAGATAGTGCAGGGTATAGCAGAGAGGAAAATAGCTGTTGCGATATCCCGCGGGCGGTGTGTTGTATCCGATCTCGGAAACAGATAAATAAGGATCGCGCTCTGATTCCGAGTAGCAAATATAGGTGTTATGATGAGCTCGTTTGAGTGCGTGCATGGCGCAAACTCCTTCTTCAGTTTTGGGTGTTCGTTGAATGTATTGTAGCACGCATCATATTCTTTGTCAATTACGTGAGCAAATATTATAGATATCGGACGAAATAGTCTATTCCCTGGAAAACGCTTGTGTGGTATACTTTTTGGTGTAGCCGAAGAGAGCCGAACACGATGGGTCTTTACGGGCAAACGAACACCTCGGCCACAGCAAATCCTTTTGCAATATTCGCATATTGCCGCAAGCATTTGCCTTGCCGTGCCGTCCGTTTGCTCCGTAAATACTGCGAAGCACCTCTCGGCGAATGGATTGTGACGGATTTCGTCGCGGCATGACGCAGTAAAGTGTGGACTTTACAAGTTAGGACACGGCGAAAGGCGCGAAAATGCGTTGCCGAGAGGCCATCGTGTTCGGCTCTCTTCGGCTATAG